>JBCKPM010000044.1:0-14246 GCA_038901675.1 Usitatibacteraceae bacterium
AAGGCAAGAGCGCCAAAGAGAAGCTCACCGTCACCATCGAACTCACCGATTTCTCGGTGTACTACTCGCAGGGTGCTGCCGAAGCCGCCATCGCGGCGATGAAGGAAGGCAAGAGCGAAGTGCTGTGCGAGCAAGGGCAGTTGATTAAGGTTGCCAAAGACAAAGACGGCATTGTCACCCGCACGGTGCTGACGAAAGAATGGACAGACTGGGTGGACTATTGGGCGGTGGATTTCGATTACATGAGCCGCAGGGAAATCATCAAGGTCGCGAAGGTCGCAGGAATAAATGTAGGGTGCGCCGTGCGCACCGGGGACGATGATGCTACGCCCGCTGCGGTGCGCACCGCGCACCCTACAAATGCCGAGCAGGTGGAGTTCGAAGAGCGTTGGACCGGCGGCTTCATCTTCGAAAACGAGTGGCAGAGCTTTCGCACGCGCAAGAACCGCAATCTGGAATTGAAATCTGCCGAGCACACCTACCAGATGCCAGGACGCTACACGGTGGCGGTGAAGGTCATCGATATATTCGGCAACGACACCATGACGCTGGTGCCAGTCAATGTCGGCTGAATCGCCGGGTTCTTTGACGCCGCCCACAGCAGAACGATTAACGGTGGTAAGTGCCGCGCCAGAAGATCAAGGTACGAGGCTCACGGATGCGCGCGCACATGAGCGAAACAATCTTGTCGCTTCACTCGCCGACACGATTGTTGTGGCGCATGCCTCACCCGTTGGTCAGCTCGCGAATCAAGTCGCGCAATGGCGCGATGCGGGACGGCACATTCGGATGCTGGCGTAATGATAAAACGCAATACAATAGTCAAAGTCCTTATCTGGAGCGGCTTTCCGGCTAAAAAAGCCTGAAAACCCGCGCCCGTATTGCACTTTGGCAATTTATTTCGCCGCCTTACTCGCGTTCAGCTGCTGATACTTCGCCTCGTACTTTTTGTTCAAGCGCGTCTGTTTGTCTTCCAGCGGAATTTCGCGGCCTTGAATGTAGATGCGTTCGACGTTGGTGCGGATATCCAGCGGGTCGCCGTCGGTGACGAAGAAGTTTGCCAGCTTGCCGCGTTCCAGCGAGCCGAGCTTATCGGCGACACCGAGAATCTGTGCCGGATAAATGGTGATGGCTTTCAGTGCCTCGGCCGGTGCCAAGCCATTCGCGACGGCGGTGGCGGCTTCGTAAGGCAAGCTGCGTTCCATCGCGGCATCGAAGGTGCTGCCGCTACGGGCAATCGCAAACGTGACACCCGCTTCTTTCAACTTGGCCGCCAGCCGAAACGGCGCGTCGAGATCGTCGCCGCGACGCAGTGGCAGGCGATGCACGCCACCGATAATCACCGGCACGTTGCGCTCGCGCAGGTGCGGCGCGAGGTATGCCGCATCCTGTCCGCCGACAATGACGATTTTCAGGTTATAGCGCAGGGCGAGGTTTAACGCGTAGCGCATTTGCGGCAACTCGTCGGCGTGAATGAATACCGGCATTTGTTGTGACCCGGTCGCCAGTGCGCCGCGCATTGCTTCCCAACGCGTGTCGATGGGGGTTGCCGCATCGGCCGCGCGCGCCTTGGCATACGCGGCCGCCGCTTCGAGCGCGTCGTCGAGTGTTTTCAGGCGCTGTTGGGTCAGGCGTTGCAATTCTTCGAGGCGTGCGGCGGGCACATTCGGAAACAATGCCGCGTTGGTGCGCAGGCTCGGCAACATCACGTGCAATCCGACGTCGGCCTTGATGCTCATGTCTTCCCAGGTCCAGCCGTCGAGTTGCAATAGCGCCGAGGTGCCGGCAATCAGGGTGGCAGCACTGGCGCGCGGTGCGGCGAGTGCGGCCAATACGCCGTTAGCGCGTGCCACCGGAAACAATTCGCTGTCGGCGTTCACCGCCACCAGTGCGCGCGCGTTCGGGTTGATCGCGCCGACTTCGGCGCTGTCCACTGTCGCGCGTACTGACTGCACTTCCACCAGTCCCAGCGTGGTGTTGGCGGCGATGAAGCCTGGGTAGATGTGTTTGCCGGGCAGGGACACGACCACGGCACCGGGTTGATCCGGCACATTTGCCGCGCTGCCGATGGCGACGATGCGGCCTTTATCGATCAGCATCCGACCGTTCGTGATGACATCACCCGTGACCGTGTGCAACGTCGCGCCAGTGATCATCAGCGCCTGTTTTTGCGGTGGCGGCGGAATGTTGGGGGTCGCCATTGTGCTGCTCGCAATGGCGGTGAGGCACAGTGCCACGAGGTTACGCAGGGTGAAGATAGAACGCATCGTGATGCCTCGTGGAAATAGAGCGGTAATCATTTCGCGTCCTCCGTGCACTCGTGCCAACTGCCGCCGTCCCAGTAGCTGTGCCGAAATTGCTTGGCCTCGTGCAGCCAGCGCTGTAGCGCCATGTATTCGAGCGTGTCGCGCACATTCGGCGGCACGCTGGATGGCGTGTCGCTGCCCGACGCCGTCGCGCCTGCTGCTCTCGCGGCATTCATCGTGTTCAGCCGCGCCATACGCGCCGGTAACGCCTTGTCCAACAGACGCTGACGCTCGGCGCTTGCTTGCGCGTTGAGCGCCGCGTCAGTGGCGAGGTCGAAATATTTGCGGCCTTCAATCCAGGTCTGCTCGGCTTTCACGAACGACGATAGCGGACTCGCATTCCAGATCACGAAGTCGGCGTCCTTGCCAATTTCGAGCGAGCCGACGCGATCATCAATGCGCAATTGTTTGGCCGCATTGAGCGTGACGAAATTGAGCGCGTCCGTTTCTGACATGCCGCCGTAGCGCACCGTCTTGGCCGCTTCGGTGTTGAGGCGGCGTGCCAGCTCGTTGCTGTCGGAGTTCAAGGTGGTCAACACGCCCGCTTTGTGCATCAATGCCGCATTGTTCGGGATGGCGTCGTACACCTCCATTTTGTACGCCCACCAGTCGGAGAATGTCGATCCGCCCGCGCCGATGCTGGCCATCGCATCCGCCACTTTGTAGCCTTCGAGTACGTGCTGGAACGTCGCCACGGTAAAGCCGAATTCCTGCGCGATGCGCACGAACATCAAAATTTCATCGGCGCGGTAGGCGTGGATGTGCACCACACGTTTCTTGTCGAGAATTTCGGCCAGCGCGTCGAGTTGCAAATCGCGGCGCGGTTCAGCGACCGTCTTCGGATTGGCGCGGTGTTCTGTCCAGGTCTTCTGGTAGTGGCGCGCGGTTTGGAAGCCATCGCGCAGAATTTGCTCAACGCCCATGCGCGTCTGCGGATACCGGTCACCCGCATCGGTGCCCCAGTTGGCTTGTTTGACGTTCTCGCCGAGTGCAAATTTGATGCCCGGCTTGGCATCGGTAAATTTCAACCCTTCCGCGTCCATGCCCCAGCGAAACTTGATGACCTGATTCTGTCCACCAATGGTGTTCGCCGAGCCGTGCAACAAGTTCGCCGCCGTCACGCCACCGGCAAGCTGCCGATAAATATTGATGTCGGTCGCATCGAGCACGTCGCCGACGCGCACTTCTGCGGTGATGGAGCTGGTCGATTCGTTGACACTACCAATGATGGCCGTGTGCGAATGTGCGTCGATGATGCCCGCGCTGACATGCTTGCCGGTCGCATCAATGGTCGTCGCCTCGGCAGGGGCCACGAGGTTTGCGCCGATCGCCGCGATTTTGCCGTCGCGCACCAGCATGTCGGCGCGTTCCAGCCGCCCCGCCTTGCCGCCAGTCCAGAGCGTCGCGTTGCGCACCAGCAATACGCTCGGACGAGCGGGCGGCGTGATGCCATAGGCACCGGCCGGATAGGCGTTGCTGAGTGGCGCGGGCTGCACTTCAATACTGGCGCGCTGCTGTGCGGGCGTCGGCGTTTCGATAAAAGCTGTGGTGCGCGAAGCGCTCCACACGCTGCTCACGCCGGTGGCAGATTGCAAGTTGCCGCGCAGCGCTTCGCTCGCGTAGTCGGCGATCACGGTGTGGCGTTCGGCACTCGATTCTGCTGGCGCTGCACCGTTTGGCGGGGCTGGCTTGCGACATGGAAAATTGATCACCAGTTGACGACCACGAACCGCAACGTCACATACGCCGCTATCTTGTGACAGCGTTGGCCGCGGCCGCGTGCCGCCAATTTTCCACTCCACGGTTTTGCCGCCACTGGTGACACTCCACGTGCCGCGCGCATCGAAGCGATCAAAGGCCGGCGTGGTGTGGGGCTTGCCATCGACAAACGAGATTTCAATTTCGGCGGTGTCGGCGGCGAATAAATCGTTGGTGGCGACCACCACATTGGCGAGCTTTCCCGCCTCCAGCGTGCCGACGTTGGTCGCGCCGATCAATTTCGCCGGTGTCGTCGTGAGTGCGGCGAGCGCTTGATCAGCCGACAATCCGCGTTTGACCGCTTGCCGCAGTTGCGGCAAAAATTCTTTCATGTCTCTGAGACCCGCCGTGGTCACCGCGAACTCGACGCCCGCCCGAGCCAGGTGCGAAAGATTAGACGGCGCTTGTTCCCAGTGTTGCAGCGCATCCAGCGACACGTCGATGGCACTATCCGGGTTTTCAATCTCCGGCGGCGCGGGATAATTGAGCGGCACGATCACCGGCATGCCGAGCGATTTCAGTTGCGCGGCGCGCCGGTATTCGTAACCGTTACCTTGCAACACCACGCGCAGATTAAATTCGTCGCGCACCTTCGCCACGCGTTGATAATCCTGCTCGCTCTCGGCGGCATAAATCACCAACTGCTTGCTGCCCACCACCGCCGCCAGCGCGTCGAGCGCGGCGTTGGCTTCGACTCTCTCACTGGTGGCCTTGCCCTGCGCGGCGGCATACCAGCGCGCGTCGTAGAGCGTCTGGCGCACCAGCGCGATGGCACCCATGGTGGAATTCGGGTAGCCGACGCTACGACCGAAGCCGCGTTCAGCTTCGTTGGCAACATGTTGTGCCACGCGCGATTGCATCACCATGGCCTTGGCGTCCGCGCCGTCTTGCAAACTCACCAGCGCGCTTTGTCCGCGGAATACGCCCACCGCGGGCGCGGCGAGCACGGTTGTGAATCCCGCCTCACGTGCCGCTTTGACGTCGTCTGCCTTCACATCGAGTTGCGCCGCGACATCGAGATCGGCGCGTACCGAGCGATTCTGTGCCGCCAACGCGCCGCGGGTCGCCACCACGACCGGCGGCGGCGTGGTCTCAATCGCAATCGCGCCACGCGCGCCACGCGGCATGCCGACGGGTGCCGGACGCATGCTGGCCGGCACACCGACGCTACTGGCGAGATCAATAAAACCGGCGTACACGGTGCGACCGTCGAGTTTCCACACCCGCGCACCGCTCGGCACCGCGACGTCCGCGCCGACGGCCACAATGCGTCCATCGCGCATCACCAGCGTGCCGCGCTCAATCACCTTGCCCGGTGCCACCACAATGCGCGCGCCGGTCAAGGCGTGCCAGCGTGGTGTTTGATCGCGCAGGCCTTCGAGGCGATTGGTGCTGACCTGTGCATTCACGGGTAATTGCGCGGGCAGCGCGAGGCCGAACAACACGCCAATCATGCCGCTGAACAGTGCGCTGCTAACACGTTTATTGCGGACGACGCCGTTAGCGGCGCGGTCAGCGGCGCGGTTGGCAACGACACGCGCGCCGCATGTTGATACCTGCATGAGACTCTCCAAGTGCGTCAACGAAGGATGCAATGCAGGCGTCTTGTTAGTCGTATTTTCACCGCTGCTTGCATCACTTTGACTCTATCACGCAGCGCTGTCGCTACGATTGCGCAACACTTGAGCAGGCTCAAGAACGCGCTGTGATCGGACCCTGCCGCAGGCTATAGCCCCAAGAACGTACGCATCTTGTCGCACTCGGCTTCGAGTGCGGCTTTGAAAGCGCGCTCGCGCGGCGCACGGCCATTGACATAGCCGCATTGCACTTGCAGATCACCATTCACTGCCGTCACGTTCGCCCAACCGATAACGTGCTCGCGCCATAACAACGGCAGCGCGTAATAGCCGAGTTTGCGTTTGGCCGTCGGCGTGTACGCTTCAAACCGATACGCCCAGCCCCACAGCCACTCGAATCGTTTACGATCCCACACGATTGGATCGAACGGTGCTAACAGGCGCACGACATCTTGCGGCGCGTGATGCGCCGCGCCGACCTTGACACCATGCGGCCAATACCAATCGACGTCTTCAATGCGCGCGTGGACGAGCCTCGCTTTGGCACGCACCATCGCGGCTTTGATCTCTCCACGCCATTGCGGTACGCCGTAGCGCAGACGGCCGAGCAAACCGGCGAAGCTTGCTGCAGGCAGCGGCGCGTATTGATTGATGACGACATCCATCAAGTTGTCGAGCGCGGCGCGTTGATCGGCCGGCGGTTGGGGCGCTACTAAGTGCGGCGCATAAACGCGAATGCCATGGTCGCGTTTGGCGACGCGCAGCATGCCGCGATAGTGCATCCCCGCGAGCAGTTGCGTGGATGCGCTCGACGAGCCGCCCCAGTAATTAGTCACCGAGCCGTGCGCAAAGTGTTCGTCGACTTCGCGCGGATGTACGCTGCCACGCGTGCGAATAAATTCGAGCATGGCGGCGGCGCGCTTGTGGGTCGCGGCACTCCAGACGGTGCGCGGCATTCTTGGGTGCATCGCAGCGTAAGTGGCGCGCGGCAAGAATCCGTAATTGATAAAGAAACCTTCTTCCAGACCGAGCTTCGCGTAGCGCGCTTCGAGATCGCCTGCACGATAGTCGGTGACGCGATGCCGAAGCATCAAATCTTGCGCGCGCGCCGGTGCGCGAATCGGATCAGCCTGCACAAAGCCCAACTTGTTAATGGCGCGTGCCAACGAGGTCGGTTTGAACAACGTGTGGCCGACGGCGGCGCGGCGAATGTCATCGAGCGTAATCAGTGGTGGCATTTTGGTCTGCGATCAATCGAAGGGCACCTCTAAAAATTCACTGAAGCCGCGCTGGCGGCGTTGCAAAGCCGCTCAAAATGCTCATGACCTACGTGTACACGGCGCTTTTTCGCGACTTTGCGCCTTGCCATCATCGGCTTGATTGAATTTTTAGAGGTACCCCGAAGTACGACCGCTTGCGCGCAGCAGGCAACTTTTTAACAGCGGCCTCGGCGCGCGACGCGTTGGCGCGATCCGCAAATTCCATCGCCGCGAGCACACGGGTCGGCGGGTTGCTGCGCGTATAGTGCGCGCCGACCCCGGCCAAGTGTTCATTGAAGCGCCGCTCCAGATCGGTGGTGATACCCGTATAGAGCGCGCCGCTCTCACATTCCAACAAATACAAAACCCAGCAAGGACGCGCCCTTTCAGGCATTTTTGGCCGGAAGTGGCCGTGGATAGGCGTTGTTCGCGATGTGTTCCGCCACACGCGCGTCGAGCCGCGCCACATCATCGCGCAACGTTTCGTTGTCGCGCGCGAATTGTTCAAGGTCGTCTTTGGTGATGAACGCGTCGCGCTCGTGTATCAGATATTCGGCGACGTTTTCGGTGAAACGCTGGCCAGCCTCCGCGCGCCATTGCGCGAGCGAGGCGGCAGTGTCAACCAGACGATGTGCCACGATATCCGCCGCCGTACCACCGCCGAGCAGACGGCTCAAATCTTCTTCGATGTCCCACTCGACCGCGCGCGCGACGGTCGATAACACGTGCGCCAACTCGCTGTCGCCGTCGAAGGCAATGTCGCGATACGCCGCCGCGTCTTTGCGCAGCAGCCCGGGCAGCGATGACAAGGGAATTCGAAACGACACCGCAGCAGGTGCGGCCCCTTCACCAACGGGCTCGACGCTGCCCTCACGGGTGATGCGAACAGCTATCTCGATTGACCCGACCACGACATCGACCCGTGCGTCGGCGTGAACCGCCAAGCGCTCGCGTGCCATCGGATAATCCGACAGCACGCGATTGATGAGTTTTGACGCCGCGAGGTTGGCGGTTGGGTGCGTGAAATTGGTCACGCCGCCATTATGACAAAGGCGGCGTCAGTTCAGCTGCTGAATGCCGACCAGCTGCCAAGTTGATTTGTCGTCCGACAAATCTTTGGCGACGTGCCAGACTTCGTCGAAGCCTTCGGTTGGTTCATTGTCTTCGCGAATCACGCCGGTATAGCGCACGCTCGCCACGGCTTTGTTGTTTTCAATCACGACTTCAATCACGCGCGCGTCGACCGAAACCACTTCGGTCTTCTGTGCAGCGTCGCCGCGTTCTTGAATTTGCAACGCGATTTCTGCAAACATTTCCGGCGAGGTGAATTCGCGAATGTCATCCAGATCTTTCGCGTCGTTGGACGCTTGCAGGCGAATGAAGGCCGCTTTTGAGTTGCGCTCAAACGGTGCCACATCAAAGTCGGCGGGAATGCGCGGCGACGCGGTCGCGGCGTTAATCACGTCGGGTGATGCGTTGGCCGTGGACAAGCGGCTACCAATTTCCGGGGTAGCGACGCGATTCGTCGTCGTGGCCGCAGAGGGAACCTCGGGCGGGCTGTACGGCGCACCGGCGCCTGCGTACTGCGTGCGGTCTGTTTGGTTCGCGCCGCCCATTTCAGCCGCTTTCTTGCGCAGGAACATGCGCACCACGAAGAACACGGCGACAGCCAGGCCGATCATCAACAAGATGTCGAAAAATTTCAGGCCGTCAAACGCGCCGCCCATGAACATCGCCGCGAGCAGGCCGCCAGCCGCGAGACCGGCCAACGGACCCATCCATTTGCTCATGCCGCTGGCCGCTGCGGGTGCGGCGGCGGTTGCACCGGCTGCCGCCGGTGCGGCGACCGGTGCCGCGAGCTTGGCAGGCGGCGGTGTGGCGTCACGCTGTATCGATTCTTTCTGTGTGCCGGTCGATTTGCCGCCACCCAGACGCTTCTTGGCGTCGGCGTCGGACATATAGCCGAGCGCGCCAAAGGTGAATATGGAAATGACGATAGTGGCCAGAAGCGTTTTCATGGCGTGCCCCGAGTAAGTTTGTAGGTGAATTCGTGAAGAGCGTGAAGATTACAGCAGAACTGAGACCGCGTGGAGCGCAAATGATTCCGCGAAGGTCGGCGGAAATAGTTGGCGTTTTGCGGAGCAAGCAAGCTTGGAGGTGACAAGGGTCTATAAGGCGAGTTTGCAGCGCAGGCGCGCCGTTGTCGTGCGCTCGCCGACGGCCAGCAGCTCGCACAATGGGTCAGCCTTTAATGTGCCGAAGTGCACCGAACCGCTTGAACAGGAAGTAGAGCCAGGTAAACCGCAAGAAGCCGGCTTGCTCGCCATCGCAATTCAATATCCGCACACGGACTGTTGCGCCTCTGGAGAAGCGGACGCGAAAGACACGGAAGTACGAAAACACGTAATTTTCAGGAAGCGATCCCGTCAGCGTGAACGTCTTTGGAGTAACAGGAGCCAACGTCCGATCGGGCTCCGAAATTGAAAGGGAGCAAACGACGCGCTGCCTGTTCGCAAACAGAAAGGTCGCCTCAACAGCTTGTCGAACAGAGCTTGCTTCTCGTCCCACATTTTCCAATTCGATCAAAATTGTGGCTGGACTATGCCCGTCCTTGGAGGCAACCCAGTCACGAATGATCTGGGCGCGGACACGAACCCGACCGCGCCACAAATTAGCGAGCCATACAATCAGGCCGCAGATACCGCTGCTGTTGATAATTGTCGTCGTCCATGGATAGGCCTTGGCGACTTCTATGACGGCATCCATCACTGAAGGCTACCGATTAAGGCAAAGCAACGGAAGGCATCGCGGCCAATTTTTTTCCACCAGAACCATCAAGCCGCAATTTTTTCGCGCGACATCACACGTTTCTCAATGGCTTTACGGGTCGGCAACGTCTTCAGGTCATAGCTGGCCTGTAGCGCTAGCCATGATCCGGCGTCCCCACCAAAATACTGTGCGAGGCGCGCGGCGCTGTCCGCCGTGACGCTGCGACGCTCCTTGACGATTTTATGAATGCGCGTCGCGGGCACGCCGAGCGCGAGCGCCAAGGCATTGACGCTGAGTGCAAGCGGGGCAAGGTAATCTTCACGCAGCACCTCGCCCGGGTGTACTGCGCGCATGCGATTGATCGGTCGTGACATTTCGGAACCCTTAGTGGTAATCAACAATTTCAACTTGAGCCGGTCCAGATGCCGTCCAGATGAAGCACACGCGCCATTGGTCGTTGACGCGAATGCTGTGCTGGCCGGCGCGATCCTTCTTTAAAGCTTCAAGGTGATTGCCGGGTGGCGCGCGCAAAAATTGCAGGGTCAATGCCGCGTCTAGTTGGGCCAACTTGCGTTCAGCGATCCCAACGATGGCCCGGAAGCGTTTCGGGCGCTTGCCTTCATACAACGCTCGCGTATGCTTGCAGCGGAACGACTGAATCATTCGTCGAGTTTATTACGCGGCGCGTAACATTACAAGCGCTACACCGACTTATAACCCCGATGCAACGCCACCACCCCCGCCGCCAGGTTCCAGTACTCGACACGGGAGAGACCCGCCGTCTGCATCATCGTCTTCAATGTTTCCTGATCCGGGTGCATGCGAATCGATTCGGCGAGGTATTGATAGCTCGCCTCGTCTTTGGCGATCCACTTGCCGAGCTTGGGCAGCAGCCCAAAGGAATAGGCGTCGTAGGCTTTTTCCAGCGCCTTGTGGACTTTGGAGAACTCCAGCACCAGCAAGCGTCCACCGGGTTTCAACACACGCGTCATTTCGGCCAGCGCGATGTCTTTGTGCGTCATGTTGCGCAGACCAAAGGCGACGCTGACCAGATCAAATGACTCGCTGGCGAAGGGTAGTTTTTCGGCGTCGGCTAGTGCGTTCGGTGTTGCGAGTCCTTCGTTGGCAAGACGATCACGTCCGACTTTAAGCATCGCCTCGTTGATATCGGTTTGCCACACGTTGGCAGCACCGGCGCGCTGCGCGAACGCCATCGCCAAATCGGCCGTACCCGAGGCGACATCGAGCACTTTTTCGCCCGGTTGCACGTTGGCCAAATCGACGGTGAATTTTTTCCAGACACGGTGCAGCCCGCCCGACATCAGATCGTTCATCAGGTCGTAGCGCGGCGCGACCGAGGCGAACACTTCGCGCACCTTGTCGGCTTTTTGGTTTTCGTCGACTTTTTGAAAGCCGAAATGGGTTTGTGTCATCGTCTACACACTATCCCCAGCGTCGGGGCTTTCGTCGGTGATGGATACATGCGGCAATAACGATTTCATCATCGGTCGCACGAAAAACAAGCGCGTATGGGAATCGGCGCAAAACCATTCTTCGGATGTCGGGGCCAACCTCAGGCAATAGCAGCGGGTTACGCGCGATCAATGTGAGTGCCGCGTCAATCACTCGTAAAAACTCGCCCCCAAGTCCCGGCGCTTGCAATTCATACCAAACTTGCGCATCGAGGATGCTCGGTCGATGCCGCCGCAGTCAAACGGACTCGCCTCACGCTTTGTTCAACATTTTCTCGCGCAGGGCTGCCCAAGGCACGCTCGACGAGGGGTCGGCATCATGTTCAGCCAAACGACGCTGCACCTCGGCGAGCTGCGCGGCCGCCAACGGATAATCCTCGCCCGCATCGCGCGTGACGCTGTCCTAAACATCCTCGACCAGCTGGATGCGCTCGGCGATGGACAAGTTGAGGTAGTCAGGATTGGTTGCCATCGGAAAAGTATATCGCTTTGCTCAACGCCACGACGCGCGAACTAACCTCGACTCGCGCCCGCGCGCTCGATCCGACTCAAGTAGGTGCGCCAGTAATCTTGTTCATTGACGCCCAGATCGTACAAGTAATCCCATGTGTACAAGCCGGTGTTGTGACCGTCGGAAAAGATCGGCTTGACGGCGTAGTTGCCAACCGGCTCAAGATTGGTGATGTTGACGTCGCGTTTTCCGATCTGCAGTACTTCTTGTCCCGGACCGTGTCCGCGCACTTCGGCCGACGGCGAGTGCACGCGCAGGAACTCGCAGCTCAGGCGGAATCGTTTTCCGTCATTAAACGCGATTTCAAGTTCGCGCGATTTTTGGTGCAGCGTGATGTCGGTGGGGCGCGGCGCGGGGGCGTTGTGGAGCGAGGCCATGATTTATCGGGAAAAAGTGCGGGGGATGGCACGCGTCATTGTAGCGCGTCCGTCTATTCGGTTCCTGCGACGCACGACTGTCACATAATCTTCACACTGCTGAAATATCATGCCCCTGAGTCATCCCCCACCACTGAAACCCGCGCACGTCTGCGCGCCGCCCGCCGAGCTATCCAAATGAACCCGACCATCCTTGTCGTCGAAGACGAACCCGCGATTCAGGAGCTCATCCAGATCAATCTGGAGCTGGGCGGCTACCGCGTGCTGGTGACCGACTCTGCCGAGACCGCGCTCAAGATGGTGCAACACGAGTTGCCAGATCTTGCGCTGCTCGATTGGATGCTGCCCGGCATGAGTGGCGTTGACCTGACGCGCAAGCTACGTGCCGATGCGCGCACCAAGGCGTTGCCAATTATCTTGCTCACCGCGCGCGGCGAAGAAGCCGACAAGCTGCGCGGACTCGAAACCGGGGCGGATGACTACATGGTGAAGCCGTTTTCGCTCAAGGAGCTGCAGGCGCGCATCACGGCGGTGCTGCGCCGCCGTGCGCCGGAATTGACCGAAGACACGATTGAATACAGCGGCCTGACGCTAGCCCCTGCTTCGCACCGGGTCAGCGGTAAGGGCGTCACGCTGTCGATGGGGCCGACCGAGTTTCGTTTGCTGCATTTTTTCATGACCCACCGGGAGCGCGTCTACTCGCGCACGCAGTTGCTTGATTTGGTGTGGGGTGATCACGTCTTCATCGAAGAGCGCACCATTGACGGTCATGGCAGGCTTTCTCGAAACCCTGCACGAAACCGATATCGCGGGCGGCACCGCGTGACGGCCGCGCTTTCGCCGGTATGGCTATTGGGAAATCGCTAAGAAATATCGAGCCTCGCCTCCAACCTGATCTCGAACGCCATTCGCTACACGCCAGACGGTGGCGCGATTGAGGTGACGCTCGCCGTTGGCGGCGTGAACGGCGAGATGGTGTTGTGTGTGAAGGACGATGGCGAGGGCATTGCGGTCGAACATTTGCCGCGGCTCACCGAGCGTTTTTATCGTGTTGATCGCAGTCGCTCGCGCGCATCCGGCGGCACCGGACTCGGGTTGGCGATTGTCAAGCACGTGTTGATGCGCCATGGCGGACGCATCGAGATCGAAAGTTCGCAAGCCTTTGCAGATCATGGCTCGACCTTTCGCGCGGTGTTCCCGCCTAGCCGTGTGATGATCGAGCCACCCGCAGCCGCCGCGTAACGCCGTCTGTCGCGCGTGGTCGCAGCGCGGCAAGCGCGGCACAGTTTGCTACACTCGTGTCATGCCTGCCGACCTTTCTTCTCAAGCGAGTTACTCGCGCCGATTCACTCTCGAGAACCTCGATATTCGTGGGCAATTGGTGCGTTTGGGCGACGTTTGGCACGCGCTCATGGCCCGACGCGATTACCCGCCGGACGTCACGCGCTATTTCGGCGAGCTCGCCTGTGTCGCCGTGCTGGTCGGTACCGGACTCAAACATCCGGGGCGGGTGACGTTGCAGATTCAAGGTTCCAACACCACCGAGGTGATCAATGCGCCACCCAGACGCAGCGCGAAACTTGCCGTTGTCGATTGTACCCACACGCTCGGGCTGCGTGGCATGGCCTCCTCCGGCAGCGCGTCCGAGGAGGCCGGGGCGACCGGTGGCTTTGCTGAGTGGGTGGGCGGCGGCACGCTCGCCATGACCGTGGCCAACAGCGGCTCTGAGCAGAGGTATCAATCCATCGTGCCGATTTCTGGCTTGAGCGTCGCTGAATGTTTTGAACATTACTTTGATCAGTCGGAACAATTGCCCACGCATTTGTGGCTCGCCGCGACACCGCGCGGTGCCGGTGCGCTGTTGCTGCAAAAGTTGCCTGGTGCCGATCAGCGTGACGCGGATGGTTGGGCGCGTGTTGAGATGCTTGCTTCGTCCGTGACCGAAGCCGAGCTTGTCAGCACGCCGGTGGATTTGTTGCTCAAGCGGCTGTTTGCCGACGAGGATGTGCGCTTGTTCGCGCCAAAGGCAGTGCATTCGGAATGTCGCCGTGACGACGAAAAAGTAACGTCCGTGCTGCGCTCACTCGGTCGCGCCGAACTTGAATCGACACTCGCCGAGTACGGTGAAGTGATCGTCCGAGACGACATGTGCAATCAGGAATACCGCTTCAATCCGGCGGCGATTGCCGCGTTGTTCGACAGCGCGAAAGAAAAATA
>JBCKPM010000045.1:0-14218 GCA_038901675.1 Usitatibacteraceae bacterium
GCCAATATCATCCTACGCGAGCTTCGCCTTCAGTAGTGCGGCAACGTCCGTGAGCTTGACCGCAGTCGCGGCCGTATCGCGGCGTGCCTGATACTCGACGTTGCCTTCTTTCAGGCTGCGTTCACCGATCACCACGCGATGCGGGATGCCGATTAGCTCAAGATCGGCGAGCATGACGCCGGGGCGCTCGTCGCGATCATCGAGCAATACATCTACACCGCAGCGCTGCAATTCGTCGTAGAGCTTATTTGCCGCGTCGCGAACCATCTCCGATTTGCCCACGCCAATTGGTGCAATGACCACCGTGAATGGTGCCATCGCGTCCGGCCAGATGATGCCGCGCGCGTCGTGATTCTGCTCAATGGCCGCAGCGACCACCCGCGTGATGCCGATACCATATGAGCCCATGAGTGGTGTTTGCGGCTTGCCGTTCTCGCCCAGAAAGCTGATGTTCATTGCGGCCGGGTAGGGTAGACCCGAAAACACGTGTCCGACCTCGATGCCGCGCTGAATCGCCAGTACGCCCTGGCCATCGGGCGATGGATCGCCGGTGACCGCATTGCGGATGTCGGCCACTAGATCCGGCTCCGGCAAATCGCGGCCCCAATTGACCCCCGTGTAGTGAAAGTCCACTTCGTTGGCACCGGTGACGAAGTCGCTCATGTTCGCGACCGTGCGATCAGCAATAATTTTGACGTTGCGCAGCCCGACCGCGCCGAGATAGCCCGGCTTGCAGGCGAACGTGGCTTCGATTTCGGCTTCAGTGGCGAATCGAAAGCCGGCCTTGAGTCCATCGACTTTGTTCACTTTGACTTCATTGAGTTCATGGTCGCCACGAATCAGCAGCAACCAGATTTGCGAGCCGCTTACCTTGCCCTTTTCGTCCATGGTCTGCGTCGTTAGCACGATCGATTTCACCGTCTGCGCCAACGCTAAATTCAGCAGCGCGGCAACATCCTCGCACTTGGCCTTGCCAGGCGTTGGAGTTTTGCGCATTGCTTGCGTCGGCGCGACGCGCTCGGCAATCAGCGCCACACATTCTGCCTTTTCCATGTTGGCGGCGTAGTCCGATGTCGGGCAATACACCAGCGCGTCTTCGCCCGCATCTGCAATCACCTGGAACTCGTGCGATCGTTCGCCGCCGATGTTGCCGGTGTCGGCTTCGACCGCGCGAACGGTCAAACCCAAGCGCTTGAATACCCTCACATAGGCGTCGTACATCGCATCGTAGCTGGCGCGTGCGCCGACCGCGTCGCGGTCGAACGAGTAGGCGTCTTTCATGGTGAATTCGCGGCCCCGCATGACGCCAAAGCGCGGACGACGTTCGTCGCGAAACTTGGTCTGGATTTGATAAAAGTTGATCGGTAGCTGCCGATAACTGCGGATGTCCTGCCGAAAAATGTCGGCGAGCACTTCTTCAGACGTCGGTTGCAGGATGAAGTCGCGCTCGTGACGATCTTTGATGCGCAGCATTTCCGGGCCCATTTTTTCCCAGCGCCCCGATTCGACCCACAGTTCAGCTGGTTGGACGAATGGCGTGAGTAGCTCAATCGCGCCGGCACGCTCCATTTCCTCGCGGACGATCCGCTCGACCTTCTTGATGACCCTCAAACCCATCGGCATGTAGCTATAAATACCGGCCGCCAGTTTCTTGATCATGCCGGCGCGCAGCATCAGCTTTTGGCTGATGACATCGGCGTCAGCCGGGGCGTCTTTGAGGGTGGAAATGAAAAACCTGGAAGCGCGCATTGCTATTCTTTTCAACGAGTTAGGATATGAGTTGAGGTCATTTTACACGCTCACTTCGCGCTCGATCGAGGGCACGATCGAGGGCTGGCTACCCAATTAAAGTAATTTGTGAAACAATCGACGTAACTTTAGATTTGGAAGGGCTTGAACCATGATCGACAGAGATGGTTACCGCCCAAATGTGGCCATTATTCTTTGCAACGCGAAGAATGAGGTCTTTTGGGGCAAGCGCATCCGCGAACACTCTTGGCAGTTCCCGCAAGGCGGCATCAAGCACGGCGAGGCGCCGGAAGATGCCATGTTTCGCGAGTTGGAAGAAGAGACGGGCTTGAAGCGCGAGCACGTCAAAATTTTAGGTAGAACCAAGAGCTGGTTGCATTACAACGTGCCGAGCCACTGGGTGAAACGCGAATGGCGCGGAACTTACAAAGGCCAAAAGCAGATCTGGTATTTGCTGCGCTTGACCGGTCGCGACCACGACATACATTTGCGCGCTTCTGAACATCCTGAATTCGATGCATGGCGCTGGCACGACTACTGGGTGCCGCTGGATGCGGTGATCGAATTCAAGCGCGACGTGTACCGCAAAGCGCTGCACCAATTGGTGCGCTATTTGGATCGCCCACCGCGCGTTAGCCCGCGCTCGAACGCCGAGCGTCAGCGCGCGGCGCATGCTCGCGCCGGCACTCAGGCACACGCCGACGCACCGATCGAACTAGTGATGGCAAGCGCTGATCTGGAGCGCAGTGTGATCGACTTGAGCGGTAGTGAGTCACTCGAGCCGCTGCCTGCCAAAGCGCAGACAAGCACGATCGGCGCGCCTGGCGGTTGATCGCTTGACCCGCCGCGTAGCGCGCCACTAGTCGCCCGGTTGCCCGACCATGGGTGGCGGCTTGGCCGCGCCAACGACGTGTGGTGTGTTGGCTGACGCGCCGTCGGGCGTGTGCGCGTGACGTTGATGCCCGCGTGCGAACACGGTGTAGAAGGTCGGTACGACAAACAGCGTGAGCAAGGTGCCGAGGGTCATGCCGCCGACAATCACCCAACCGATTTGTTGACGCGATTCGGCACCCGCGCCGGATGCAATCGCCAATGGCAGCGCGCCCAGTACGGTCGCGCCGGTGGTCATCAGGATCGGGCGCAACCGCAGTACCGCCGCTTCAATGACCGCTTCCTTCACGCCGCGGCCCTGCAACTGCAATTGGTTGGCGAATTCAACAATCAGGATGCCGTGCTTGGTAATCAGGCCGACCAGCGTGATTAATCCAATTTTTGAAAATACGTTCAGTGAGTTGCCGGTGAGCCACAGCGCAAGCAACGCGCCCGTAATCGACAGCGGAACCGTCAGCATGATGATAAACGGATCGACAAAACTTTCGAACTGCGCCGCGAGTACCAGGTAAATAAAACACAATGCCAGCGCAAAGCTGACCAGCAACGTCGATGCACCTTCGCGGAATTCGCGCGATTGGCCGAGCACATCGGTTTGCACCTGCGGCAGCACCTTGGCGGCGGCCGCGTCCATCAAGTCGAGCGCGTCCTTCAAGCTGTAGCCTTGCGCGATCTCCGCATTGACCGTTGCCGAGCGTAGCCGATTGAAGTGGTTCAAATTGCGCGGACTGACGCCTTCACTGAGGGTAGTCACATTCGACAACGGCACCATTTCGCCCGCACGCGAGCGCACGAAAATGTCGGAAATGTCCTTTGGTGTATCGCGATCGTTCGGCGCGACCTGCACGATGACATCGTACTGTTCGCCGTCTTGTTTGTAGCGTGTCACGACGCGGCCACCGAGCATGGTCTCCAGCGTGCGGCTCACCGTCTCGACCGGCACGCCCAGATCGCCCAATTTCTCGCGATTGACTTGGACGCGCAGTTCCGGTTGACTCAATCGCAAGTCAGAATCAACGTTGACCAGCACCGGGCTCTTGCGAACTTCTTCCTGCAACATCGCAACCATGCGCGCCAACTCGGGGTAGGGCGCTTGCGTCATTAATACAAACTGCACGGGTTTGTCGCGACCGCCGCCGAGCGACGGTGGCGTGACCGGAAAGGCATTGAGCCCGGGGATGGCACGAAACTTGGGGCGAATTTCATTCGCAACCTCAACCGATGATTTCTGCCGATCCTTCCAATGTTTCAAAATTAGCACTGAAAAACCGCCATCCGGCGTGGGGTTACCGGCGCTGATAAAAAAACGCGAGCCGTCTTTCACATCAGCGTAAATCGCTTCAATTTGCCGCGAATACTGCGCCGTGTAGTTGACGGTCGAGCCTTCCGGCGCGGAGAACGGGCCAAAGATGACACCGCGATCCTCGAGTGGGGCCAACTCGGATTTGATGTTCAGAAATAAGGGGGCGGAAATGCTGGCGAACACCGCCCAGATCACAACGCCGATCCAACGCCGTTCAAGCGATGCGCTGAGCCAGCGTTTGTACGCCTCCGTTTGCCAATGAAAAAAGGATTCGATGGCATTGAACAATTTGCCGTGCTTGGGCTCATGGCGCAGCAACTTCGCACACATCATCGGCGATAACGTTAGCGCAACGAAGCCGGACACGAGTACCGCGCCCGCGAGTGCCAATGCGAATTCGATGAACAGTCGATCGGTTCTCGTCTGACCGAACGCCAGCGGCACAAACACCGCCGCCAAGGTCAGCGTCATGGCGATAATTGCAAAGCCGATTTCGCGCGAACCGACGTATGCCGCTTTGACCGGTTCCATGCCTTTTTCAATATTGCGGTAGATATTTTCCAGCACCACGATCGCATCGTCAACTACCAGTCCGATAGCGAGCACCATCGCGAGTAGGGTAAGTACGTTGATCGAAAATCCCGCCGCGTACAGCAGCGTGAAGGTACCGATGAGCGAGATCGGAATCGTCACCAGCGGAATCAGCGTGGCGCGCAGGTTGCGAAGAAACAAGAAAATGACGAGGGCGACCAGCGTGATCGCCTCAACAATGGTTCGAAACACATTCTTTGTCGACTCCTCGATGAATACCGCAGAGTCGTACGACAGGGTGAGCTTCATGCCTTCAGGCAGCGTTTTGCTGATATTGGCGATTTCCTTACGGACTGCAATCGCGAGATCGAGCGTGTTGGCCGTTGATTGCCGAACCACACCGAGTGAAATCGCCGGGTCGCCCTTGAAGCGCGTGATGACGCGCTCGTTGACCGGAGCCACTTCGACTTTTGCAATGTCGCGGATGCGCACCGGATATCCGGACGCGTCCTTGATGATAATCGCGCCGAACTGCTCTGGCGTCGCCAAATCGGTGCGCGACAGCACGTTGAACTCGCGCTGTGTGCTTTCAATGCGTCCGGCGGGAATTTCGACGTTCTGACGCCGGATGGCGTCCTCGACTTCGGCGGTTGTCAGGCGGTAGGCGGCGAGCTTGTTGCGATCGAGCCAGATGCGCATGGACGATTTGCGTTCGCCGTTGATACGCACGTCCGCCGCGCCCGGCAACGTACCTAATCGCGGACGAATGAACAGGTTGGCGTAGTCCGACTGCTGCATCTGGGTGTGACGATCGCTGGAAAACGCGATGAACATAATCGGAAATGCGTCGGCGTCGGTCTTGGAAAGCACCGGCTCGTCGATACCTTGCGGTAGTCGGCCTCGCACGCGCGACACTTTGTCGCGAACATCAGCCGCGGCTGAGTCCGGGTCGCGCGACAGCCGGAATGTCACTGTGATGTCGCTTTGCTCGGCGCGTGAACTCGACGTCAGGATGTCAACCCCTTCGATACCGGACAGCGAGTCCTCGAGCGGCTTGGTGACCTGCGATTCCATCACGTCAGCCGATGCGCCACGGTAGGTGGTCGACACGTTGACAATCGGCTGATCGATCTTGGGCAACTCACGGACCGCGAGGCGCGAATACGAAATCAGCCCCACTAACAGGATGACTAGCGACAGCACTGTCGCAAAAACGGGGCGCTTAATGCAAATGTCGGATAACACCATTGTGTGGTCCGCCTACGATTTCTTGGCGTCAACGGCGGCAGTCGCCGGTGTCGTTGCGCCGACGGCGGCGCCGTCGAGCGTGGCGAGCTTGACCGGCGCGCCGTCGCGAAGCTTGGGCTGACCGGCGATCACCACGACATCACCCGGCGACAGCCCGCGCACGATTTGCACAAAACCGGTGCGGCGCTGACCGATGTCGACTTTGGTGCGCAGTGCGCGATTGTCGGCGATCTTAAACACGAACACGTCGTCGCCGATCGGAAACAACGCTTGCTCCGGAATAGTCATGCCATTTTCTTGCTGACTGCTGAACAGCGTGACGCGCGCGAACATGCCCGGCCGCAGCGTGACGCCGGTATTCTTCACCACCGCGCGAATCACGACTGAGCGTCCATTGGCGTCGAGCAGTGGATTGATGGCCATGACTTTGCCGGTGAAGGTCTTATCGGGCACCGCGTCGAGTGTGAGTTGCAACGATTGGCCGACCGAAATCTCTTTGAGAAAAATTTCAGGCACACGAAAATCGACCTTTAGTACGTCTATCGCTTCGAGGTTAACGATATCTTGTCCCTCCTTGACGTAGTCGCCAACACTGACCATGCGCAGACCAACAAAGCCGGCGAACGGTGCCTTGATTTCGAGCTTGGTCAAGCGCGCGGCGGCAAGTTCATATGCGGCCTGTGAGACTTTGAAATTGCTCTCCGCTTCATCTTTGGCCTGCGCCGACAGAAATCCTTTGGCGGCCAAATCGCGGGTGCGTTCAATACGACTTTTCGCCAGCGCCAAGTTGGCCTCGGCTTGCTGCATTTCGGCGCGTTGAATCGACTGGTCGAGCCGGATCAGCGAGCTACCTTTGGCAACGGGCTGACCTTCGTTGAATCCGATTTCAGCGATGCGTCCGGACACTTCGGGTCGTACCACCACAGTTTCATCGGACCGCAGCGAGCCGACGGCGGTGATGGCTTTGGCCAGAGGCGAGAGCCGCACTCGCGCAGCGTCTACCATCGTCGCCGGAGGAGCCGCGTTGACTTTGCCCGAACCGGTGGCGGTTGATGAGCCGCTCGCGTTGACCTGTTTGGCCGCAGATTGCTGCCCGCCGAGCCAATAGGAAGCGGCCGCAAGAACCATCGCGCTGGCGGCGATTGCGCCCCAGAAAAAACCTTTGTTCATTAACCGCATCTCCGACGTCGAGCAAGACGCGCATTATCGCCCGAATCAATGCCTCGGCTGTGGCTTGGTCCGAATGTGTCCGAATGCGCGTGAGACCAGCCGTCCGTTCGACGCCTTCGATGCGACTACGCGAGAATGTCCGGATCGAGTTGACTTTCCAGATACGCAATTTGATCCTTGAGCAATAACTTGCGCTTTTTGAGGCGCTTCAATCGCAACTGATCGTGCACCGGCGTCTCGACCAATGCCGCGATGGCTAGGTCGAGTTCCAGATGTTCCTGCTTGAGCTCGAGCAAGCGAGCGTTGATTGCGACAACGTTGGAGTCAGACAACGGGTTCACCTCTAGCCTGCATATTTCACGGGTCGGCTCCGCTCACGACCATTCCCGCCATGAAGCAGAGTCTCACACGAAAAATCCATTTTGGTCTTCGATCAGCCAGCGCCTACACGCTCGATAGCGGGCGGCTGAACATGCGCTTTTCCGTTCTCTTCCTCGCGAATATCTCGATATTCACTCGTCAGTCGAACGAAAAATCGCACGCCCATCCACCCACTCTCGAACGCGTCCCCGTGAAATATGCAGGCTAGCGGCAGCCCACCATCCTGCTGCAGAAACTGAATATATCCCTACTTGCCCGGGGTTGCCCGCACCCGGCTGGTGGGCGCGTTGATTGCGGTTTGCGTACGGCAACTGCCGGGTCGACGCACAACCCGGCGAGGGCGCAACATTTTTCGGCAATTCTCTTGCCATAAGTCAAGCAACTTAGTTGAATATCGGGATTCCCCATACCTCCTTCTACCAATGCAACCACGTCACAACGACTACGATGTAACCAACCGCATTCAGACCACCGATCCGCTCGCGGTCGAAGCGGAAATCACTCGGCTGTTTCGCATTCTGTACCCCAACGCCGCACACGTCGCGATGAGTTGTGCATTTACCGACGTTGTAGCATTGTACGAGGGCGAGTTCCCTGGCTATCGGGCGTGCGACACCAGCTATCACGACGTCCAGCACGTGATGGAGGTGACGCTGGCGATGGCGCGTCTGATGGATGGCTATGAGCGCACTCGCGGCCAAACGCCCGCGCTCGGCGTAAAGTTGTTTCAGCTTGGTGTAATTGTCGGGCTGTTTCACGACATGGGCTATCTGCGCACGAGCGATGACGTTGACGCCGTAAACGGCGCCTGCTACACGCTCAATCATGTGTCCCGAGGTGCCGCGTTCTTGCGCACCTATTTGCCTTCGATTGGATTGCCGGAACTGGCCGAGGCGGGCGCGGAGGTGATTCACTTCACCGGGTACGAAAAGCGTGTCGCCGATATCCTTGTGGAAGATCCGATATTGCGTTTGTTGGGCAGTCTGCTCGGCTCGGCTGACATCATGGCGCAGATGGCGGATCGTTGTTACCTCGAAAAGTGTCGCGATCGCCTCTACGAAGAGTTTGTAGTCGGCGGTATCGCCGAGCGCCAGGATTCGAGCGGTAACACCACCGTCGTATTTTCATCAGGTGATGATTTAGTCCGGAAGACCCTGGCGTTTTTTCAGACCGCAGTGGATCGGCTCGAAGCCGACTTGGGTGGCGCGTACAACTATGCGGCATCGCATTTCGGCGGCTTCAATCTCTATATGCACGCGGCGACCAAGAACGTGCACTTCGCCAAGCAGATGAACATCGATGCCGAGCGAAGCCTGCGACGCTTGCCACCGGCCTCCCTCGCCGTCAACTGACGTTGCGCGGCGGTACTGGCGCCCTCGACACGAATCGAACGTGCGACCTACCCCTTAGGAGTCTAAAGATAATAGTGTTTCTGGTTGTTGATTGATGTTACAAAAAACACAATAACGCAATAAAAACAATAACAAGACTGCGTTCCCCTTATTGGTGGTGTTGATAAGTATCCCGCGCTATACTGCAATCATGGTTACATTGTGGTTACATGAGTGACTAGATAGCAGGGGGCAACATGGCAAAAGTAATAGTCAAAGCAAAAAAGGTGAGTTTTGCCGCCAAGCGTATTGCTGACTTTCAATGTCCTAAAGATAAAGCGCAAGCCTTCCTTTGGTCTGATGACCCTTTAGGTCTGGCCGTTCGTGCTACTGCTACCGGTGCAAAGGCCTACATATTCCAAGCCAAGGTTAAAGGCAAATCCATGCGCATCACGATTGGCAAAGTCAGTGCGTGGAGCATTAAAGATGCGCAAGACGAAACCCGCCGCTTGCAAGTGCAAATCGACAACGGCAACGACCCGCGCCAAGTAAAAGCCGATAACGCCGCCGCCAAGGAAGCCGCCCAAGCCGAACAGGAAGCGCAACAAGCCCGTGAAACTGTGACAGTGGCTGAAGCGTGGCAGGCATACATTAAAGAGCGTAGCGCGGCCATGAGTGACGGCAAGCCGGTATGGGGTGACAAGCACAAAAAGCATCATGCCTACTTTCTGCAAGCCGGTGGAGAAAAGCGCACCCGAGGCCGCCGACCCGGTGAACCGGCAAAAACCCGCCCTGGCATTCTGGTGTCACTGATGACCATGCGCCTGATTGACCTTGATGAAAAGGCCATTGCTGCATGGGTAGAAAAAGAATCCGCCCGCGCACCCACCATGACCAGCCATGCCTTCCGCTTCCTTCGTGCATTCATGACGTGGTGCGCCAAACAAGATGCGTATTCCGCCGCCGTTCATGCTGATGCGTGCCAGTCCGATGCAGTGAAAAATAAAGTGCAAAAACCGCAGACGAAGAAAAACGACAGTCTGCGCAAAGCTCAATTGCGCCCATGGTTTGAAGCGGTGCAAAAGATTGGCAATCCAGTTATTGCCGTTTACCTGCAATGCCTATTATTGACTGGCGCACGCCGCAACGAACTGGCTGCGCTGCGCTGGGCTGATGTGGATTTTCAGTGGAAGAGCATGACCATCCGCGATAAGGTGGAAGGCGAGCGCACCATACCGCTAACGCCCTATGCGGAGCATTTAATATCCGCCTTGCCGCGCCGCAATGGGTTTGTTTTCAGTAGCCGCACGGCAGCATCAGGAAGGCTTGAGGAGCCGCGCAACCCGCACAACAAGGCACTGGCCGCCGCCGCACTTCCTGCCGTGTCCCTGCATGGTTTGCGCCGTTCCTTTGGCACGTTATCGGAGTGGGTGGAAGTCCCTGCCGGAATTGTTGCGCAGATCATGGGGCACAAGCCGAGCGCGATTGCTGAGAAGCACTACATACAGCGGGAACTCGACTTGCTGCACCTTTGGCACGTCAAGATTGAAGCGTGGATTCTCGAACAGGCCGAGATTGTGTTTGATGTTGCCGTGGAGCCGGGCAAACTGCGCGCCGTTAACTGATTCGTTTTTGCCCAGCTAGTCCGACCTCGAAGCCCGGACGAAAAGCGAGAACCTTCACCCGCCTGCTGGGGCTTCTGTTTGAAGCGACACCTTGAAGGGGTGCCAATGACCAAGAGCAACAAACCCAAGAGCGAAGCCCCAACAGGACACGCTCACAGACGCGCAAGACTTGAGGCACTGAGCCAATTAGCTAACGCGCAGCCAGCATCCCATACAGAGCCTATCAAGCCGCCAGCCCCGGCACGCATGAGCCTTGAGGATGCGCTGGCAGAAATGGAGGCCAAGAACACGGAGTTTGCCGCGTTCAAAGCCATTCACGCGCCCGAACTGGCTGCACAAATTGCAAAAGGTGACGAACTAA
Source organism: Usitatibacteraceae bacterium (assembly GCA_038901675.1). Taxonomy (GTDB): domain Bacteria; phylum Pseudomonadota; class Gammaproteobacteria; order Burkholderiales; family Usitatibacteraceae; genus UKL13-2. Next base: position 10,591 of record JBCKPM010000045.1, read on the forward strand.
ATGCAAGGCTTGCCGCACTGCCACAAAAGCAACGCAGGCAAGTGCTGGATGCTATGGGGTTGCACAATGTTTCTGCCGTACCACCGCCGATAGAGTCGCTTAGAAATTCCGGCTCCTACTGCCTACCACGGGCACAACCTGCCCTGCAACCGGCGCGCTGGCAAGTTTGGCGATTGGTGCCGAATGCCGAGTTGTGGCAAGCGGTGGCGCTATCGCTCGACATTGAGCCGGACGATTCACTTACTGGTGAAGCAATGGGCCGCTCCAAACGTTCCATGCTGCCGGGTGACTTCTTCGACCGGCTCAAGGTGTGCCAAGCGAACCTGAGCTACACCGGCCCGATACGCTCCCACCTGGGGATGGGTTTGGGATGGGGGGACTCGCCGCGCCTGCCCGTGCCAGTAGCCGACGTGGCCACCTTTTTGATGCAATCTGGATTCGATGTGCCTGAGGCAATGCGAACCCTTGCAAAGCCTGCCGCGCCAGTGGTGACACCAGAGCCTGACCCCAAACCCCCAGCCGGGACAGTAGAGGCCGGGACTGCGGTGGAAGTGCCAAACAGCGGTAATTCAACATTGGTATTCCGTGAAATGGCTGGCCTGAACGCAAGCGAACTTGCGTTAGCTTTTGTAGGCGATAAACCCGAATCAGGCTTAGGCGCAAACAACATGCTTGAGGTTTCTGCGCGAGACCAAAAGAGGCGTATTCCGTTGGCATCACTGGAACTAGTGAACCGAGTGACAGGCGCACCAAACGGACAGTGCGCTATTTTGCTTGGATTAACCCAAGGCTCAAAGATTCGCAACTTGAGTGCCAACACTTCAAAAATGAAACGCTTGCGTCGGGTATTCCTGAACCACTTTGGAATAGACAAAGACCCGTTTGAGCCGTATACGCACGCTTGCGGGTGGATGCCACTTTTTACCATCACTGATAAGCGTGGCGCTGCTGATGAGAGAGCAAAGAAAGAGGCTGAGGAACGTATGGCTTCGCTGGAGCAATTAGCAGAAACAGGCATCCAATTTTCTGACCGTTCAAATTCCGGTGCCGATGATTGGATGAGGGAACGCGGCCACAGTTTTTAAGGGTTATCAAGGCGTGTCAGCTTGTCAAGTCGTGGGTTGACATGGCATGTCAAAACGACTGAGGGCCGCGCCAGCATTGGGTTTGAGGGGGGTTGCATGGCATGCCAAGTGAGGGTTTGAGCGATTTTGCTCAATACCAGTAATCACTAAGCCATGAAAACCGCAACGCCCCAACAGTTCCCCGACCTGCTGACCGAACAGCGCCCCGCCGTTGACACTGCGACCGCCGCCCACTGGCTTTTTCGCTGTCCGCAGACTTTGCGCGGCTGGGCCTGTTTTGAAGATGGCCCACTGCGCCCCATTCGCATCAATGGCCGCCTTGCATGGCCCGTGGCTGAAATCCGCCGCCTGCTGGGGGTGACGATATGATGGCCGCGCTGTATCGCCTTGCACTGGCGCTGTGGTGCGCTGCCCATGCAAGCTAACGACCGCGCCCGCGCCCGTGATGCCTTGCACGCGATACCGCCTGACCTGCCCCGCCATGAGTGGGTGCGTGCTGGAATGGGTGCCCATGCTGCCGGGTTGTCCTTTGATGACTTCGACCAATGGAGCGCCGGGGCTGCCAACTACAGCGAGCGTGACGCCCGCGATACGTGGCGAAGTTTCAAGCCGGACAAAGGTGTAGGCGCTGGGACACTGTTCAAGCTGGCCGCTGAAAATGGATGGCGCATGAATGGCGACAAGCCCCAGCAAAGACCCGCCCAAGCCCCAAGGAAGGCCGCAGAGCCGCCGCGCAAGCCTGCCTCAGGCATGAGCCCTGCTGAGGTGTGGGGCCGTGCTGTACAGGCTACAAACGCGCATCCGTACATCGTGAGCAAAGGGGCTGCCGTGGTGCCACTCGATACCCTGCGCGTGCTGCCTGATAGCGACCCGCTTCGCATCGCTGGCGAATCAATGGCCGGAGCTTTGGTGGTGCCAGCGTATGCGCCCGATGGTGCGCTGCAATCGCTGCAACTGATACCACCCGCCAGCAAGAAAATGAATCTGCCTGGTTCACCGATGGCTGGGGCCATGTTCACCGTGGGCAGAATCGAGGCCGGGAAAACGATTTATATCGTTGAAGGCATTGGGCAGGCGTGGGTCGTTTGGCAGGCAACCGGTGGCGCTGCTGTGGTGGCGTTTGGCGCTGGCAACATGAGCCGAGTGGCCGGGGCTCTGCGCCAGCGTAACGCATCCGCCAGACTGGTGTTGGTTGCCGACCGAGGCAAGGAACAGCTTGTTCAAGACATTGCCGCCGATGTTGACGGGCTATTTGCTTTGATTCATGAAAGCGAAGCGGATAACTTTGACGTGAGCGACCTTGCATTGCGCGATGGCCGCGACGTGCTGGAAATGCTGCTGCAAAACGCCAGCGAACCAGCGCCGCCGCCGCTGCCCTTGAGCGTGGTATTTGCTGACGATTTGCCCGATACGTTCACGCCGCCCGATGAACTGGTGCAAGGCGTCCTAACTGCCGGTGACGGTTCAGTCTGGTATGGCGACACCAACACGGGCAAGACTTTCGTTATCGTTGACCTGGCCTGCGCTGTGGCGCGTGGCGTGCCTTGGATGGGCAGACAGACAGAGCCGGGGTTAGTGGTGTACCTGGCCGCCGAATCGCCCGTATCAGTCCGGGGCCGCCTTCAGGCATACCAATGTCACCACGGCTGCAGGGTGCCTAACTTCGCCATTGTGCAAAGCCCAATTGACTTGTTTGATGGTGAAGCCGACACCGACAAGGTGATTCAGACAATCCGCCAGATAGAGCAACAGCGAAGCCTTAAGGTACGGCTGATTATTGGTGACACGCTGGCCCGGTTATCTGCTGGCGCGAACGAAAACGCCGGGCAAGACATGGGGTTAGTCGTGAGACGTTTCGACCGCATCCGCAGCGAGACCGGGGCACACTTCGCACTGATTCACCATAGCGGTAAGAACGCTGCGAATGGTGCACGCGGCTGGAGTGGTGTTCGGGCTGCTGTCGATACTGAAATCGAGTTGACCGACACGCCGCAAGGCAAGTGCATCGAAATCACAAAACAGCGTGACCTATCCACCAAGGGCGAGCGTATCGGATTCAGGCTTGATGTGGTGACGCTGGGGCATACCAAGTGGGGATTTGCTGCAACATCGTGCGTGGTGGTGGCTGCTGATGCGCCAGAAAAGAAAACAGGCAAGCGCATGGGCGAGGTTGAAGGGGCTGTGATTGAGTACTTGGCCGAGCACAAGGTTGGCATCAAGAAAGCAGAGCTGGCAAAGCACTTTAGCGGACGGTATGAGCGCCCGAATGTTTACCGCGCCATCAAGACGCTACTGACCGCGCAAGCTATTCATGAGGCCGCTGGCATGGTGTGCATTGCAGGTGCTGCGAAATGAAAACCATTTTGTATCGTCTGTATCGTTTGTATCTTTTAGGCTTCGCGATACACGGCTTATTTTTGTATCGTCTGTATCTCTACCCTTTAGGGGAGATACAAGCGATACAAGCCCGGCAAGGTGGCTGCCATGACTGATTTATTCGGACTGGAGCAAACCCTATTCCTGGAGCGCATCCGTGGTGCTGG
>JBCKPM010000046.1:0-14108 GCA_038901675.1 Usitatibacteraceae bacterium
GGCGTTCCGCGGCGCGTGAATTAGAATGCCGTGGCGGTCGTATTCAGGTCACCTTATCCGCGCCCACGCGTACCGAAGAAATCGAGATGTCAAAACAACTATTTCGCCAAGAAGCGATCGACGCACAACGCGAGAAATTCTTCGGCGAAACCACCGACGCGCGACCGCTACCGATGTGGGTGTTCACGGCGCTCGCAGCGGGCGCTGCTTTCCTCGTCATTTCGGTCGGCATTTGGGGTCAATACACGCGTCGCGAACGGGTCGAAGGTTTCCTCGCTTCTGACATTGGCGCAGCACGCGTGCTGTTCGCCGATGCCGGGCGTGTCGCCGAATTGATGATCAAGGAAGGCGAGACAGTCACCAAAGGCATGCCGATGGCGCGCGTCTCGTTTGAGCGCGCGACCGGACAGGCTCGTTCGACTGCGGCCGTGGTGGCGGGCGAACTCGGCCAGCGCCGTGACTCTCTCGAGCGTGAGCAAGCGCAGATTCGCGAACTCGGCGCGCAGCAAGTCACGCAGATTCGTCGTCGCGTCGCCGATTTGCAGAATGAAATCGCCCAGCTTGACCGCGAGAGTCGCTTGCAAGAACAACGCCTTGCCTCGGCGCGCGAACATGCGAAAAAATTTGAAGATCTCGGTCGCGAAAAATTCGCCTCCGAAATCATGGTGCGGCAAAAGCGCGATGAAGTGACCGACCAGGAATTGAAGGTGCAGTCGCTGAAGCGATCACGCGCAACGCTTGAGCGCGATCTGGCCGCTGCCAAACTGGATGAACCCGCCGCCGCGCTGCGTGCCAACGCACAGGCCGACCAACTCTCTCGCCAGATTTCCGAGCTGCAGCAATCGTTGGTACAGGAAGACGCCAAGCGCGAAGCATTGATTTTGGCACCCATCGACGGCATCGCCACCAATATCGCGGTGAGTACCGGGCAATCCGTTGCGGCCGATGCGAACTTCGCGACTATTTTGCCCAAAGGCAGTGTGCTGCGCGCCGAGCTCTTGGTGCCGACCCGCGCCATCGGCTTTATCAACAAGGGGCGCGAAGTCGTATTACGCTACGAGGCGTTCCCATACGAGCGCTTCGGCCAGTACCGTGGCGTGGTCGACGACATCAGCCAGACCGTCTGGTCGCCGGGCGAAAGGGTCGGTCCGCTGGCCATCAAGGAGCCGGTCTACCGTGTGACTGTCTTGTTGGACAAACAGACCATCACCGCGGGTGCCCAGGAAGTGCCGCTGAAATCCGGCATGCTGGTCAACGCCGACGTGTTGCTCGATAAGCGAACGTTACTCGAATGGCTGTTTGAACCGGTCATGCAATTACGGGGGCGTTTCTGATGGCGACCGGAATTTTCTCCGCGTTGCAACGCCGCGTGCCGATGATCTTGCAATCCGAGGCACCGGAGTGTGGCATTGCCTGCGTGGCGATGGTGGCCACCTTTCACGGCCACCGCACCGACCTGCTGGCGATGCGCACGCGCTTGTCGCCGTCGCTCAAGGGCATCACCTTGAAACAAGTCAGTCATGTCGCCGAGACGATGGGTCTCGCCTCACGCGGCGTAAAAGCCGACCTGCCAGCATTGGGAAAGTTACAACTGCCAGCCGTGCTGCATTGGGACATGAACCATTTTGTCGTGTTAACCGATGTCGCTGCCAAGACCATCACTGTGCACGACCCAGGGCGCGGCGTGCGCAAACTGACCTTCGCCGAAGCGGGCAAGCACTACACGGGTGTGGCGATGGAATTCACGCCGACACCGAGTTTTGCCAAGCAGGACGAACGCAAACAGATTCGTGCGTCGCAGTTGCTGTCGGTCGGCTCGGGCCTGGGTGGCGCGGTCGCGCAGCTGGTGTTGCTGTCGTTCACCATCGAAGTGTTCGCCATCGCCATGCCGTTCTTTTTGCAGCTCACGGTCGATCGGGTGCTGGTCGGCCGTGATCGCGATTTTCTGACCGTGCTCGGCGTGGCGTTTATCGCGCTGGTGGTGATGCAAGTCGCGGTGACGGGCGTTCGGGCATGGGTTGGTGTGTATTTATCGACGCGCTTCAATTTGCGGCTGTTGACGGTATTGTTCAACCACCTGTTGAGATTGCCGCTGGGTTGGTTCGAAAAACGCAACATCGGCGACATCGTTGGCAAGTTCCGCAGCGTGGATGCGATTCAGAAAACGCTGTCAACCACCTTCGTGGAGACCTTCATCGACGGCGTGATGGTGCTCATCACGCTCGGCGTGATGGCCTACTACAGCATGATGTTGACCTCGATCGTGCTCGGTGCGGCGGCGCTGTATGCGCTGCTGCGTTGGGTGCTGTATTACCCACAGCGCAACGCCACCGACGAGCAATTGGCGCACGAAGCCAAAGCCTCAACCCACTTCATCGAAACCCTGCGCGGCATGATGGCGATCAAACTCAACATGCGCGAAAACGAACGTCGCGTGTCGTATCAGAATCTGGTGGTCGAGCACATCAACGCCAACGTGGTTGTACAAAACGTTGGCATTTTTCAACGCGGTGGGCAGGCTCTGATATTCGGCGTCGAAAGCGTGATCGTGGTGTGGCTTGCCGCGCTATTGGTGATGGACGGCAAGTTTTCGGTCGGCATGCTCTACGCGTTCATCGGATTCAAGTTGCTGTTCTTGTCGCGGGTGAACAACCTGATCGAAAAATGGAACGAATTTCGGATGCTCGATTTGCACGCTGAGCGCATTGCCGACATTGCGCTCGCTGAGCCCGAATCGGGTGGGGCGTCGATGACCAGTGTGGCGATGGTGGCGGGGGGGTCGAAGGAAGCGCTCACCATCGAGGCACGCAATCTGGGCTACGCCTATGGCCCGGAGGGATTTGCGTTCCGCCACGTCAATCTGGACATAAAACCCAACGAATCCGTCGCACTGGTCGGTCCATCCGGTTGCGGAAAAACCACACTATTGAAGGTGCTGCTCGGCTTGTTGCCTCCCACCGAGGGGCAGGTCATCGTCAATGGGCGCGACCTCAAGGACTGGGATATGGCGCAATACCGCTCACTTATTGGCGCGGTGATGCAAGACGATCAATTGTTCATCGGCTCGATTGCGGACGCCATTGCGTTCGGTGGCGAATTCGACATGGCTGCGATTCAAGCGTGCGCCGAGGCAGCCGACATCCATGCGGACATCGAAAAGATGCCGATGGGGTACTCGACCTTCGTCGGCGCGCTCGGCTCGGCTCTATCCGGCGGCCAAAAACAGCGCGTGCTGTTGGCCAGAGCGCTCTACCGCAAGCCGTCTATCCTGTTCCTGGATGAGACGCTCGATCAGGTCGATTCAACCCAAGAAGCGAGTATTCGCGCCAAGATTCAACAACTCGTCCCGGCCATGGTGATGGTGAGTCACCGCGCGGAGTCAGTGGCGAATGCGCGGCGGATTTCGCTTGCTGCTACTGGCTAGAGGGCGACCGGACCTTCACCGCCGCCGATGAGGGCGAGGCTCAGATTATCGAGGGTCGTGACTTCGGTAGTGGCGACGTCAACGGTGCTGTTGGTCATTTCGAGGGTGTTGAGTTCTTTGCTCATGATGGTTTCCTTGGGATTAAACTTGCTGGATTGGACAAACTTGGACGATTGTAAAAAAGTGTTAATAAATTCACTACGGGCTGGAGAATACTTCGCTAACTGCTTGAAATGCAACACCTATTTTTTGGGGGTCGCATGAGTGCTACAACGGGCGCAAAGGATGCCCTCGCTGCATCGGTTGAACTGATCGCAAATGCGCTTAAGTCGGGGTCGGCGGTCGATCAAGGGCAGATCGAGGTGACCGCACTTCGACTTGCCGTCAGCGGTTCGGACCACGCGATCCGTGTGGGAGCAATTCTGGATGCCGGGCGCTTTTTCTACGTGGCGGGTCGTCCCGAAATCGGCGCTCGGATTGCCGAAAAGGCGAAGTCATTCGCGCTCGAGACCGCGCAGGTGGCTGCGACCATTTCCGCTTATAACTTGATTGGCGTGTGCAGCGCGGACTCAGGCGACTTGCCGAGAGCGATGGAAGCGTATGCGGCAGGACTCAATCTTGCACAAAAAATAGCTGATCATGGCCAAGAGGCGAAGTTGTGGCAGAACACGGGCGTGGCCTTGACGTATGGTGGTTTATTCAGGGAATCGGTAGCGTGTTCCCAGAAAGTGCTCGAACTTGGTGATGTGAATTCTATTGCGAGGTCACTCGCCCCAATCGCCCATTCGAGTATCGCGCTTTGCTCGCTGAATCTGGATGAAATTGGCCCCGGCATCGCAGCGATCCAAAGGTCACTCGCGCTGGCACTGGAGCCGAACGACGCCCACTCGATCCAGAACCGGGTGCTCGCCGAAAATTACTACACGCGACTGCTGATTGAAATCAGCGACTTCGATGGCGCGCGGCAGCACGCGAAAACCGCCCGCGAATACGCAAACAAATCAGCATCGCCGCGTTCTGATATTCAGGCGTCCGTCGCCGAAGGTCTGGCAGAGGCGTTCTCCGGCAATCTCGACGTTGGCATCTCCCGCCTGACGGCGACGCTGGCTCGTGCACAGGAGTTAAAGCTCGCCTCACGCGAAGTGCTGATTGCGCTGGTCAAAGCTCTTGAGTACGCCGGGCACCATGATGAGGCGCTCAAATATCTCAAGGAAATGCTCGCGCAACAACGCAAGACAGCCGAAGCGAATGTGCTCCACCACGTGCACCAGCATCTATTGCAACTCCATGCTCTAGACGCCAATTCGTCCATTGAAGACGTAAAGCAGGTGATGCGCCGTATGGAGACGCAAGTGGAGGTTGTCGAAGGCCGCGCCGCCAAGGTGGAACTCATCAAGCAAAAGCACGAACTGTTCAAAGCCCGCATCGAAGCCATGGAGCGCCTCGCGGTGGCCGCCGAACTGCGCGACGATTCCACTGGCGAACACTCGTACCGTGTTGGTCGGCTCGCGTGTCTGCTGGCCAAGGAGGCGGGTTGCGACGACGAGGTCATTTTCATGATCGACATCGCCGCACGGTTGCACGATGTTGGCAAGATTGGCATTCCGGACGGCATCTTGTTGAAGCCGAGAGGATTAAATCCGTCGGAACGCATCGTCATGGAAATGCATGCTGAAATTGGGGCCGACGTGCTGGTCAAGAGCGAAATCCCGCATATCAATATGGCCGAAGAAATCGCGCGCCACCATCATGAACGCTGGGACGGCAAGGGCTACCCGGCGGAGATTGGCGGAAATGAAATACCGTTGGCTGCGCGCATTACGGCGCTCGCTGATGTGTTCGACGCGTTGACGCATAAGCGCCCGTACAAGGCCGCATGGACGGTCGAGTCGTCTCTCAGCGAAATCCTCGCATCCCGAGGTCATCACTTTGACCCCGAATTGACCGATCTTTTCCTTGGCATGCTGTCGCGATTGCACCGTGAACACCGCGATCTGGACCACTATCTAGGTGAGGCGGCGCGAGCCTCGCCGTTCATTCAGGCCAGGGGCAAGATCTGGGAAACCTTAAAGCTCGCCAAAGAGGAGTATCAGTCGCAGTTTCAGCGTTCGATGAACCTGCAACGCTAGTCTCCGAGCGTCGCCAAATTGCTCCGGCCAAACTTTTCCCGCTATAATCTAAGTCCTTGTCAGATTTGAGCAATTTCCGGGAACAACGACCAAATGCGGCCAGAAATTCGTCAGCGCTTTGTCGTCGGAAACTGGAAACTTAACGGCAGTTTGGCCTCGAATGCGGCGCTGATCGCATCTTTGGGGCAGATCGAGGCGCGCCCGGACAAGATTTTGGGCGTTTGTGCGCCATTTGCGTACCTTGGTCAGTTGCAAGCGGCGCTCGCCGGGACGGCCTTGAAGTTTGGCTCACAGGACGTCAGCCGATTTGACAAGGGTGCCTACACGGGCGAAGTTTCCGCTGCGATGGTGGCCGAATTTGGCTGCCAATTGGCGATTGTTGGACATTCCGAGCGGCGCGCCCTGTTTGGCGACACGGATGATGTGGTTGCCGAGAAATTCAGCCACGTCATCGCGGCGGGGATGACGCCGATACTGTGTGTCGGCGAGACGCTGAGCGAGCGCGAAGCGGGGATCACGGAAGTCGTGGTCGCCCGTCAACTCGCGGCTGTCGTAAAACACGCTGGTGTTGAGGCGTTAGCCGCTGCGGTGGTGGCATATGAGCCGGTGTGGGCGATTGGCACGGGCAAAACAGCGTCCCCCGAACAGGCGCAAGAGGTGCACCGTTTTCTGCGGGCATTTATTGCCAAGCATTCGGTTGAAGTGAGTCAGAAGTTGCCCATCTTGTATGGTGGCAGTGTGAAAAAAAGTAATGCGGCTGAGTTGTTCGGGCAGCCGGATATCGATGGTGGCTTGATCGGTGGCGCGTCACTGGTGGCTGATGAGTTTTTGGGAATTTGGCACGCAGTCTAAGTGGCGTGTCGTCGCAGTTACGTTTTGGACTGAGGAAAAAAGCAATGTGGGTTTCGATTATTTTGACGCTGCACGTGATTTTGGCGGTCACTATTGTGGTGCTGGTGTTGGTACAGCACGGCAGGGGCGCGGACATGGGCGCAGCGTTTGGGACCGGCTCGGCCGGCAGCTTGTTCGGCTCCTCAGGGGCAGCCAATTTCTTGTCCCGCTCGACCGCCGTGTGTGCAACAATGTTTTTTCTGACCAGCCTAGCGCTGACCTACCATCATGCGCCGCGCGGTCAGGGCGTCGTGACGGATTTTGGCAAGAGCGTGACGGCTGACCCGAACGCAAAAAAAACGACGGCCGATACGATCCCTGCCCCGACTGGTTCCGCAACACCGCCCACGGGTGAGGCAGCCAAGGCACCGACCGCGCCAGTCACACCAACGCCCGCACCGCAGCAAATTCCCAAGTAAGTCGTTTGTTGCACTGCCGCGAACCTCGTATTTCGCAGTAAAATTTAGTCTGTTTTGAACTACATGCCGTCGTGGTGAAATTGGTAGACACGCTATCTTGAGGGGGTAGTGGCGAAAGCTTTGCGAGTTCGAGTCTCGCCGACGGCACCAAGTTAATGCAGGAGTCGGGTTTGGTCGATCGTGATCAGGCCTTGAACTGAAATCGGCGCGTATGCTCGAGAACTACTTCCCCATTCTGCTGTTCCTTGGCGTCGGCCTAGTGGTTGGCGTGCTGCCAGTCGTTGGCACCAAAGTGCTCTCGGTGTTATTGGGGCACGATCGGCCCGACAGCGAAAAACTGTCCCCCTACGAATGTGGCTTCGAGGCGTTTGAAGATGCACGCATGAAATTCGACGTGCGTTACTACCTCGTCGCGATCCTGTTTATTCTGTTCGATCTCGAAATTGCGTTTCTATTCCCATGGGCGATTGTGTTGCAGGAAATCGGCTGGTTCGGTTTCTGGGCGATGATGGTGTTTCTGGGCATTCTCGTCATGGGCTTCATTTATGAGTGGAAAAAGGGTGCGTTGGATTGGGAGTAGCGACGCGAGGAGTAAGAGCAGGAGCCCCGCGTGCGGGGATGCGATAGGACGAGACGGCGAGTAAGGGCAACAGGAAGGAAATAAGAGGCTGCAGTTGGTTGTGGCAGTCCGCAGACGCGAGGAGTAAGAGCAGGGATCCCGCGTGCGGGGATGCGATGGTGGCTAATATGTTAGTATCGACTCAACACTATCAGGGATCCCGCGTGCGGGGATGCGATAGGACGAGACGGCGTGTAAGGGAAACAGGAAGGAGTTGGTAGGCTGTCAACGGTTGTGGCAGCCCGTGGATTTGCAACGAAAAGTAAGAGCCACTTTTTATTTCGTGCGCCCTGAGCTTGTTGAAGGGAACTGATTTAAAAAGTGCACATCTAATTTTTATTCCGTTTGCCCTGAGCTTGTCGAAGGGTCTTGATGCACTAAGCCCTTCGACAAGCTCAGGGCGAACGGGGTTATCCAACAAAATTGGTGTTGTCGTGCCGTGATGAAATTTGGAGTGTTAAATGTCTAAAGGTGGCGTTTCAAATGAGGGGTTTGCCACCACGTCGGTGGATTCGCTGCTCAATTGGGCGCGAACCGGTTCGATGTGGCCGATGACGTTTGGCCTCGCGTGTTGTGCGGTTGAGATGATGCATGCAGGCGCGTCGCGTTACGACTTGGATCGCTTCGGTATTGTGTTTCGTCCCAGCCCGCGCCAGTCGGACGTGATGATTGTGGCGGGGACGCTGTGCAACAAGATGGCACCAGCGCTGCGCAAAGTGTACGACCAGATGGCGGAGCCGCGCTGGGTGATCTCGATGGGCTCGTGCGCTAACGGTGGCGGCTACTATCACTACTCGTATTCGGTGGTGCGCGGTTGTGATCGCATCGTGCCGGTCGACATTTACGTTCCCGGCTGCCCACCGACCGCTGAGGCGCTGCTGTACGGTTTGATCCAGTTGCAAAACAAGATCAAGCGCACCAATACCATCGCGCGAGCCTGATCTGTTATGTCCATCAAGCTAGACCGACTTCAAGCGAGTATTACTGACGCTCTAGGTGACAAGGTTGCACGGCTGATCGTTGATACCCACCAGCTCATCGTGGAAGTCAGTGCCGCTAACTACGTGGCCGCTGCTACGATTCTGCGCGACGACGCAATATTGGATTTTTCCCAGCTGATCGACCTATGCGGGGTTGACTATGCCGAATGGGGCGGCAGTGGTCACTGGATCGGCTCGCGCTTTGCGGTCGTCTCGCAATTGCTGTCGATCAATCACAACGCCCGCGTGCGATTGCGGACGTTCTGTGCCGACGACGATTTTCCCCTGATCGATTCGCTGATTCCAGTGTGGAATGGTGCGAATTGGTACGAACGTGAAGCGTTCGATCTATACGGCATTGTGTTTGACGGCCACCCTGACTTGCGCCGCATCCTCACCGACTACGGTTTTGTTGGACACCCGTTCCGCAAGGACTTCCCAATTTCGGGAACCGTTGAGATGCGCTACGATCCTGAGCAAAAACGCGTCATCTATCAGCCAGTGACGATTGAGCCGCGCGAAATCGTGCCGAAAATTATTCGAGAAGAGACTTTCGCTTCGGGGTCGAAGTCGTGAGTGAAATGAAGATGCGTAGCCCGGAAGAAGCGCAGCGTATTCCGGGGTCTAGGCAGCGTGAATCGCTGACCCGCATTGCGCTGCGCTTCATACGGGCTACGTGGATTTACGTGCTGCGCACGTTAGCCTTTACTGAAATTGATGTGTCGCGAATGCCGCAGTAGTCACGAGTGCTCTGGAATAAGCGCGATGTCAGAGATCAAGAATTACACAATGAACTTTGGGCCGCAGCATCCGGCGGCGCATGGGGTGTTGCGGTTAGTGCTGGAACTCGATGGTGAAGTGGTGCAGCGTGCCGATCCGCACATCGGTCTACTCCATCGGGCGACCGAAAAACTCGCCGAAACGCGCACCTACCTTCAAAACGTGCCGTATATGGATCGTCTCGATTACGTCTCGATGATGGTCAACGAGCACGCCTATGTGATGGCCATCGAGAAGCTGTTGAACGTCGACGTTCCCGAGCGCGCGCAGTACATCCGCGTCATGTTCGATGAAATCACACGCATCCTGAATCACTTGCTGTGGCTGGGCGCGCACGCGCTCGACGTCGGCGCGATGACGGTGTTCTTGTATGCCTTCCGCGATGCGAGGACGCCTAACTGCGTCGCCCCGTGCGACTGTTTGACCGCTTTCAGGCCCTCGGCGACCGCTTGCAGCGCCTCCTGCCAATCGGCCTCGACCCACGCGCCATTTTTCTTGACCATCGGCGTCGTCAGCCGCTCATCAGAATTCAATGCTTCGTAGGAAAACCGATCGCGATCCGAAATCCAGCATTCATTGATCGCTTCGTTTTCCAGCGGCAACACACGCATGACGCGATCTTGCTTGACCTGCACAATCAAATTTGAGCCGAGCCCGTCGTGCGGCGCGATCGATTTGCGTCGTGACAGTTCCCAACTGCGTGCGGAGTAGCGGAATGGCTTGGACGTCAACGCGCCGACCGGACACAGATCGATCATGTTTCCGGACAACTCGGAATCGACTGTCTTGCCGACAAACGACACGATTTCGGAATGCTCGCCACGGCCGACCATGCCGAGTTCCATCACGCCGGCGATTTCCTGGCCGAAGCGCACGCAACGCGTGCAGTGAATGCAGCGTGACATTTCTTCCATTGACACTAACGGGCCGATGTCCTTGTGGAACACGACGCGTTTTTCTTCCTGATATCGAGATGTCGAGCCGCCGTAGCCGACCGCCAAATCCTGCAACTGGCATTCGCCGCCCTGATCGCAAATTGGGCAATCAAGCGGATGATTGATAAGCAAAAATTCCATCACGCCTTGCTGTGCGGTCTTCGCGTACTCAGACGCGGTCTGCACCTTCATGCCCTCGGTGGCTGGTGTTGCACATGCGGGCAATGGTTTGGGTGCTTTCTCGACTTGCACCAGACACATGCGGCAATTAGCGGCGATGGACAGTTTCTTGTGATAGCAAAAATGCGGCACGAAAATGCCGAGCTTGTTCGCCGCTTCCATCACCGTGGCGCCGTTTTCTACCTCGACTGTTTTGCCGTCAACTTCAAGCTTGATCATTGCGCCACACTCTTAGCCATAAGGAACGTGAAAGCTTCCCCCCTTTGGAAAAGGGGAGCTAGCAGTTTGTTGAAATTCGAATGTTTCGACTGCACAAATTTTCGTCGGCCTCATAGGAAGCGCTACAAGCGATTATTTTGGAGTGACCCATGTTTTCTCATCCAGGAAAAGTACGATTTTCACTGAAATAAATCGAATTTCAACAAACTGCTAGGGGGACACTGCCCGCCAACACGACGGGCTTGGCGGAAGTTTCCCCCCTTTGGAAAAGGGGGGCTAGGGGGGATTTAGGATCGCGGCCTGACGGTGACACCGAAAAATCACCCTCAATCCCCCCTTCGACCAGCTCAGGGCAGGCTCTGTTGCAACGGGGGAAGTACGTCGTGGATGGGGGCGCTACTCGCTGAGGACTTGAAGGATTCATCATTATTCCGCTGCCATCGCCAACGACTCTGGTTGCGGCGACGAATACCCGCCCGCATTCACCATGCAACGCTTGTGGGTGATGTGATATTCGAATTCTTCACGATAATTTTTGACAAACGCCCGCACCGGCATGGCCGCCGCATCGCCCAACGCGCAAATGGTGCGACCTTGTATTTGATCTGCGAGGTTCAACAGCAAATCCAGATCTTCCATGCGTCCCTTGCCGTGTTCGATGCGGTTGATGATGCGATACAGCCAGCCGGTACCCTCGCGGCACGGCGTGCACTGGCCGCACGATTCTTCGAAGTAAAAATAGGCGAGGCGCAGGGCGGCCTTGACCATGCAGGTGTCTTCGTCCATCACAATCACCGCGCCTGAGCCCAGCATCGATCCGGCTTTGGAAATGGAGTCGAAATCCATGTCGAGGGTCATCATCAAATCAGCCTTGATGATCGGCATCGACGAGCCACCTGGAATCACGCCCTTGAGTTTCTTGCCACCACGCATGCCACCGGCCATTTCGAGCAGCTTGGCGAATGGCGTGCCGAGCCGAACCTCGTAATTGCCGGGTTTGTTGACGTGCCCTGAGACAGAAAATAGTTTGGTGCCGCCGTTGTTGGGCTTACCAAGATTGAGAAACCACTCGCCCCCGTTGCGAATAATCGACGGCACGGCCGCAAACGTTTCGGGGTTGTTGATGGTGGTCGGTTTGCCGTAAAGCCCGAACGAGGCTGGGAACGGCGGCTTGAAACGCGGAAAGCCTTTCTTGCCTTCAAGCGACTCGAGTAACGCGGTTTCCTCTCCGCAGATGTACCCACCATAGCCGTGGTGGGCATAGAGCTCGAATGAAAAATCGCTGCCCAGAATATTGGCCCCGAGATAGCCCGCGTCGCGCGCTTGCTGCAACGCTTCTTCAAAGCGCTCGTAATCGACCCAGATTTCGCCGTGGATGTAGTTATAGCCAACCGGAATGCCCATCGCATAGGCGGCAATAACCATGCCTTCGATCAGCACGTGCGGGTTGTAGCGAATGATGTCGCGGTCTTTGAAGGTCCCCGGCTCGCCTTCGTCTGAATTGCACACCAGATATTTTGCGCCGGGAAACGAACGGGGCATGAAGCTCCACTTCAATCCGGTCGGAAATCCAGCGCCGCCGCGACCGCGCAACGTCGAGTGCTTGACTTCCGCAATGACGTCTTCTGGCTTGATGCCGTCTTTGAGAATTTTCTTCAGCGCAGCGTAACCGTCGCGCGACTCGTAGTCCTTCAAGCGCCAGTTGTCGCCCGTGATGTCGGCCATGATGACCGCGTCGGATCCGTAATCGATGAGCTTGGTCATTTCGACAACTCCTCGACCAGCGCATCAATTTTCTGCTGCGACATGAAGCTGTACATGCGCTTGTTGTTGACGATCATGACCGGTGCGTCACCGCAGGCGCCCATGCATTCGCCCTCGACCAGGGTGAACTTGCCGTCTTTGGTGGTCTCACGCCAGCCGACCCCGAGTTTTTGTTTCAAATATTCGGCCGCATCGACGCCACCTGACAATGCACACGGCAAATTGGTGCAGACCGTGATCTTGGCCTTGCCCATTGGCTTTTGGTTGTACATGTTGTAGAAGGTAGCTACCTCGTACACCGCGACGGCCGGCATACCGATGTATTGCGCGACCTCGTCCATCGATTCGGTCGACAGCCACGCACGCTCATCCTGCACAATCGCCAACGCCGACATCACCGCCGACTGGCGTTGATCGGCCGGATACTTCACGAGCTCACGATCAATTTTATGTTTGACTGCGTCGGACAGCATCAGATTTCACCTTGCCAATAGTCAACTGCCTGATCCGCCATGGTCAAATGCCGCACGCGCGCCTCACCATCGCCGCCGTAGGCACCAATTTTTTGGGAGTCGGGATACTCACACACTTCGGCCGACATCATGGTGCTGACCGAAATGTAGGCCAGCTCTGCGTCCGAGTCATTGATGATCTGGTGTGCGGTCTGCGGCCCGCCGGTCGGGCAACAAATAAAGTCGCCGGCGCGGATTGGGCGCGATTCGGCGCCGTAGCGAAGCAAACCCGTTCCGCGCACAATAAAAAACATTTCTTCTTCTGCACGATGACTGTGAAACGGACACGAGCGTTTACCGGGCGGCACCACGTCATAGGAATAGCCAAGATCCTTGGCACCCAGCAACGGCCCGACGCGTAGCGCCGCGCCGACAAACTTCTCGCCCTTCTCAAACGATTCGAGTTTGAGTTCGTCAATGTTAATGACCTTGTCGGCGATGACGCTCATCGGTCAATCTCCCCGAATACGATGTCTTGCGTGCCAATGATGGTGACCACGTCGGCGATCATGTGGCCGCGCGACATTTCGTCGAGCGCCGCCAGATGCGGAAAACCTGCTGCGCGAATTTTCAAGCGATACGGCTTGTTGGCGCCGTCCGACATCAGGTAAATACCGAACTCGCCCTTTGGATGCTCCACCGCCGCATACACCTCCCCGGGCGGCACATGGAAGCCTTCCGTGAAGAGCTTGAAGTGGTGAATCATCTCTTCCATGTTCGACTTCATGGCCTCGCGTGACGGCGGCGCCACCTTGTGGTCGGTGGAAATCACGGGGCCAGGATTCTTGCGCAACCAATCAATACACTGCTTGACGATACGATTCGACTCGCGCATTTCCTGGATGCGCACCAGATAACGATCATACGAATCGCCGTTGGTACCGATCGGAATATCAAAATCCATGCGGTCGTAGACTTCATAGGGCTGTTTTTTGCGTAAATCCCACGCGATACCGGAACCGCGCAGCATGGGCCCGGTAAAACCGAGCTGCAAGGCGCGCTCTGGTGTGACAATGCCAATATCCACCAAGCGTTGCTTCCAGATGCGATTGTCGGTCAACAGCGTTTCGTATTCGTCAATGTAGGTCGGGAATCGTTTGGTAAAGTCTTCGATGAAATCGAGCAGCGAACCGCTGCGATTTTCATTCAGGCGCTTCATGGCCTTCGCGTTGTGGCCATTGGCCGCCGTGTATTGCGGCATACGATCTGGCAAATCGCGGTACACGCCACCGGGACGATAGTAGGCGGCGTGCATC
>JBCKPM010000047.1:0-14080 GCA_038901675.1 Usitatibacteraceae bacterium
TGAATCTTACTTCTTCTTGCGTGCGCTGGCTTTGTTGGCCGCAATACTGAGACGCAGCGCATTGAGCTTGATGAAGCCACCGGCATCCGCTTGGTCATAGGCTCCGCCGTCATCGTCAAACGTCGAAATGGTTTGATCGAACAGCGAATCGGTTTTCGATTCGCGACCCACGCACATCACCGTGCCCTTGTAGAGCTTCAACTTTACGCGGCCATTGACGGTCGATTGCGATTGATCAATCAGCGATTGCAGCAGCTCGCGCTCCGGCGAAAACCAGTAACCGTTGTAAATCATTCTTGCGTAGCGCGGCATCAAATCATCTTTGAGCGCCAGCACTTCCCGATCCATGGTGATGGACTCCATGGCGCGGTGGGCGCGCAGCATGATGGTGCCGCCGGGGGTTTCGTAGCAGCCACGTGACTTCATGCCGATGTAGCGATTCTCGACCATATCGAGGCGGCCAATGCCGTGCTTGCCGCCGATGCGATTGAGTTCGGTCAGCACTTTGGCGGGGGATAGCTTCTTGCCGTTGATGGCGACGATGTCACCACGCGCGTAATCGAGTTCAATGTATTCAGGCTTGTTCGGCGCTTTTTCTGGCGAGGCGGTGATGCGCCACATGCTGCTTTCGGGCTCGAAGTTCGGATCTTCGAGAATGCCGCCCTCGTAGGAAATGTGCAGCAAGTTCGCATCCATCGAATACGGTGCGCCCTGGCCTTTGCGTTTTTTGAAGTCGACGGGGATCTTGTGTTTATCCGCGTAGGCGAGCAGTTTGTCGCGCGATAGCAAATCCCATTCGCGCCACGGCGCAATGATTTTCACATTTGGCATCAGCGCATACGCGCCGAGTTCAAATCGCACTTGGTCGTTGCCCTTGCCGGTGGCGCCGTGTGAAATCGCGTCGGCGTTGGTTTTCTTGGCAATCGAAATCAGTTGCTTGGCGATCAGCGGGCGCGCGATGGCGGTGCCAAGCAGATATTCGCCTTCGTAGACGGTGTTGGCGCGAAACATCGGAAACACAAAGTCACGCACGAATTCTTCGCGCAGGTCTTCGATAAAGATATGCTCTTTCTTGATGCCCATCGCCAACGCTTTTTTGCGCGCCGGTTCGACTTCTTTTCCCTGACCGATATCGGCCGTGAAGGTGACGACTTCGCATTGATATTCGTCCTGCAGCCATCTCAGAATGACCGAGGTGTCAAGTCCGCCCGAATAGGCGAGCACCACGCGTGAAGGTTTGTCGGGGGATTTGCCGACGCCTTTGCGGGGTGCCGCGCGGGCAACCTTGCCCATTGCTTCGCTCATGTCTTGTCTCTAGAGTGCGCGCACTTGTCCCACCGAGTCTCGAAGCGCGCCATTCTGCTGGAAAGGTCACCGTTCGCGGGGGGTAGCCACGTCGTGTTGACCATGACTGCGGGAGTAGCGAAGCCGGGATCGAACCTGTGCTGGCCAGCCGCCAGCACGAGGCGATTATACGACGCGTACCTTACCTCGGCATGACAGGCGCGTTGCCCGTCGGCTTGATTTCGTCAATGTGTACGCTAACGCCGATCTCGGTCTGGCTCACTGCGCGGGCAGCCGATCGCTCGGCCAGCGCGACTAGGCGGCGCGACAAGGTGCCCAGGGTGATGCTGTCACCAATATCGAGCGCCGTTGAATTCGGATCATTCAGTTTTTGATAATCGTGCCGTGCCACCTTTTCGATGACCTTCAGCGTCTTGGCGTCAAGCACGTAGATCTGAATGTACGAGTAGGGTGCGACGTAGACTTTCGAGGCGTTTTTTCTACCGTCGGTCGGGTTGGTGGTGTCTGATTCGCCCTGGCTGCGAACGTCAATGTCCGGCTCGCCCTCGTTGCCCTCGAGAGCGCTGCCGGTCAGCGGCTGCACGTAGACACCGAGGCCCTGCAGTTTTGGGCCCATACCGGCGCGTTCCGACTGCACATAGTTTGGTGTGGCAACGATGATTTTGTCCCACTGTGCACGTTCGGGTCGTTTCGCGAGCTCATCCACAATCTTGCCCAGCGCCACAGCCTCGCGGTTCTGTGGCAACACGCCTTCCATTTTGGCACCGCGCAGCGCGATGAGGATGCGTTCGCTGCCCGGGTGCGCTTTGGCCATCGTCGCATCAAGTCCACGTAACACGGAAATGTTGAGCGCGTTGTTGGGAATCTTGATCACGCGTCGAATGTTGTTGTCGATGATGGACGAGCCGACGCTTTCCCTTTGCCGGACGTAAGTAAATTGGTCACCGACCGCGGCGACCAGCGCAAAAGTCTGTTTCGCGGTCGCCACAGGTGCGCCGACATCGCTCGCCAGTGCGCTAAAAGAAATCACCGCCCCGAGCAGCGCACTGATCCATCGCGGGCATTGTCGGGGCGTGCGCATGGCGATCAGACTACTTTTTTGGCGCTGCTGGCTGAGGCGCAATCTCCTCGATCTTCACCGTCACGCCGATTTCGGTCTCGCTCACTGCCCGCGCGGCGGACCGTTCAATCAACGCACCGACGCTCGTGGCCAGCACGTCGAGCGGAATACTCCTGCCTACGTCAAGTGCGGTTGAGGTCGGGTCATTGAGCTTCTGGAAGTCATGGCGTGTATTCTTCTCGATCACGCGCATCGTTTTCGGGTCGATCACATAGACCGCGATGTACGAGTACGGCGCGACATAAATCTTCGACCGGTTTTTCTTGCCATCTTCCGGGTTGGTGGTATCGGATTCGGCGTGACTGCTGACATCTATTTCCGGGTTACCGTCGGAGCCTTCAATCGAACCGGCGCCGGTGAGAGGCTGGACATACACGCCGAGGCCGTGGAGTTTTGGCCCCATCCCTTTGCGCTCCGAATACAAGTAGGTAGGGGTAGCTACGATGATCTTGTCCCACGTCAGCCGCTCGGGGCGTTTTTCGAGTTCGGACACAATTTTGCCGATGGCAACCGCCTCGCGGTGTTGCGGTAACACCCCTTCCATTTCGGCCGGATTGAGCGTGAGGTAAACGCGCTCGCTGTCTGGATGTGCGTTGTTGATGGCGATATCGAGGCCGCGCAACACAGCGAGGTTCAGACCGTTGTCGGCCGCTTTCAAGGTGCGACGATTGTTGTTGTCGATGATGTGCGAGCCGGTGCTTTCTTTCTGGCGCACGTATGTAAATTGATCGCCGACGGCGGACACTAGCGCGAATATCGATTTCTTCTCCGCCGCCGTGACTGCGTTCACCGGCTTGGCGGCGAGGGCGGTTGGCTCTGGCGCAGCGTTGGTGCCGAACACGCTGATCGCGCCCAGGGCAACGAGGGTGGGTAGCACGCGGTTGAGTTTGTTCATTGTTTAATCCATTTTCAAAGTCTAGCAACGACGGGCGTTTTCGGCAGTTTTTGCTCCGAACGCCGCGCCAATGCTGGTGTTTAACTGTTTATCTTGCCTAACAACAAATACTCCATCAGTGCTTTTTGCACATTTGGGTTTCTGGTGTCGGCCGCAGCATCGCCGCTTAACCTGCAAACCCTCAGGTTAGCTTCTCCCAAACCAAACTTCATGTGCGAGGCGTCAGGCATTGACGCGTCCCAGTAACAAATACTCCATCAGTGCTTTTTGCACATGAAGTCTGTTTTCTGCTTCCTCCCAAACAACTGACTGCGAGCCTTCGAGCACATCTTCGGCCACTTCTTCACCGCGATGGGCGGGCAGGCAGTGCATGAACAGCGCGTCTTTGGCGGCGATTTTCATCATGTCGGCGTCGACGATGAAATCCGCAAACGCTTTTTTGCGCTTTTCGGTTTCGGCCTCATAGCCCATGCTGGTCCACACGTCGGTGGTGACGAGGTGCGCACCTTTAGCCGCCACCATCGGATCGGTGAACGTTTTGAGGTGGGCGCGATCACTCGCGGCGATGCGCGATTTTTCCATCGCGTAGTCGGGTGGCGTCGCAACATTCAGCGTGAAGTCAAAAATGCGCGCTGCTTCCAGCCAAGTGTAGCTCATATTGTTGGCGTCGCCAATCCACGCCACGGTTTTGCCGGTGATGGTGCCACGGTGTTCAATAAAGGTAAACACGTCCGTCAATACTTGGCATGGATGAAATTCGTTGGTCAAGCCGTTGATGACCGGCACGCGTGAATGTTTGGCGAAGCGCTCGACTTTGTCCTGCTCAAATGTCCGGATCATGACCAAGTCAACCATGCGCGAAATGACGCGCGCCGTATCTTCAATCGGCTCGGCGCGCCCAAGCTGGGTGGACTGCGAATCAAGGTTGATGGCTTGCCCACCCAGTTGATAGATGCCCGCTTCAAATGAAACACGCGTTCGCGTTGAGCTTTTTTCAAACACCATTGCCAGCATGCGGTCAGTCAGTGGCTGGTACGGAATGTATTGCTTGAAACGATGCTTGAGCACCTTGGTGCGTTCGATCACATGGTCGAACTCGTCACGGCTGAAATCAGAGAGTTTGAGGAAGTGTTTCATGTCAGGCGGCCGCGCGTGCATCGGTCGCGGCCGACAGGAAGCGCTTGATCACGTCGCTGATGCGCTTGGCGATTTCGCGCGCTTCCAACTCATTGATAATCAATGGTGGCACGATGCGCACTACGCTGTCTTGCGTCACGTTGGTGAGAATTCCCGCGTCGAGACCCATGCCGACTATTTCGGCGCACGGCTGATTTAGTTCCACACCCAGCATCAAGCCTTGCCCGCGAATTTCCTTTACGCCCACCACGCCTGCCAGTGCATCGCGCAAGCTCTGTTTCAAGACAGCACCCATGGTCGCCGCGTTTGCTAATAAATTCTCTTCTTCCATGATCTGCAGCGTGCGTAGTGCCGCGACCGACATCAGCGGGCCACCGCCGAAGGTAGTGCCGTGATTGCCGGGCTTGAATACTTGTGCCGCCGCGCCGCGCGCCAGACACGCGCCGATCGGCACGCCAGAGCCCAAGCCCTTCGCCAGCGGCATCACGTCCGGCACGATACCGGCCCACTGGTGCGCGAACCATTTGCCGGTGCGACCGATGCCGGACTGCACTTCATCGATCATCAGCAGCCAGTTTTTTTCGGTACAAAACGCGCGCAGCTCGCGCAGATAGTCGGCACGCGCTTCGACGATGCCGCCTTCGCCCTGCAGCACTTCGGATAACACCGCGACCACATCGTGGTTGTGTGCGGCGATCGCCTTGATCGCATCGATGTCGTTGTAGGGCACGCGGATAAAGCCCGTGACCAGCGGCTCAAACCCGGCCTGCGCCTTGCGCGAACCGGTGGCCGCAAGGGTGGCCAGTGTGCGACCGTGCCATGCACGTTCCATGACAATGATCTGCGGGTTCGCCACGCCGCGCTGATGGCCGTAAAGGCGCGCGATTTTGATGGCGCACTCGTTGGCCTCGGCACCCGAGTTGCCAAAAAACACGTTGTCCATGTTGGCGATCGCGCACAGTTTGTCCGCGAGCGCGGCTTGCTCCGGAATATTGACCAGATTGGAAGTGTGAATGAGTTTGGCGGCTTGCTCCGCGATGGCGCGCGTGAGCTTGGGGTGCGCATGGCCCAGACCGGAGACGGCGATGCCGGCCAGCGCGTCGAGAATTTTCTTGCCGTCCGTCGTGTACAGCCACGCGCCTTCACCATGCGTGAAGGCGACATTTTGCGGCTTGTAGGTGTTCATCTGATGGTTTGAGAGCATGGGTTTTTCCTTGCATCATCGCCGCGCGTTGATTTGCCGCAACGCGCTAAAAAAAGCATAACGGCGGCTCCCGCTTCGCGAGGCCGCCGCCCGGTGAAAATCGAGCGATGATAGTAGGACAAAGCGCAGTTTGGTGCAACCGAATCTGAAACACCCACAGAAGGCGACCAAATGCGACTTCTTCTGGATGAACCGATGCCCCAAACGCGCCAGCGTCGGTAGCGCGATTATCGGTCGACCGTCAGAGACGCGTGGAGCGCATTGGCGGCAGCCGCAACGTGAACGCGTAGCTCCGGCACAGCAGTCGCTTCCTAGTCGCGCGCCTTGAGTAATGGGCCGGCGTAATAAACGTTGTCGAGCGTCCCCCGTGTGGCGGACCGTACCCGATAGTCGTCGGCGACCTCAAGTCCGAGCCGCAACTGGTTCGCGACAATCAGGCCCTCGGCGTGAAGCTGCGCGAGCAATGGCTCGCGCAGCAGATCGGACGAAGGCTCCGTGCAGTTGACGACCGATCCCACCGTAATTTCGGTAAGCGTGGTTCCCGCGCGTTCGCGAAGCGTGGCGACCAGACCGTTCGCCGTACCGGTCAGTGCGACTAGGTTGGATGCGCGACTCTGCAACTCTTTGTTTGCGATCAAGTGCGCGATGGCGTCCGTTGCGTGGTGGTCGAACCGTCGCTGGCCTCGGTCGAGCCACGCGCCTATCGTTTTTTGCTCGATTTCGCGAAAGACAATGAGTTGACCGTGATTGATCCGAGCGCACCGCTCGACGGCGAATTCTGTCTGCTGCCCAATAGTGCGATGACGCGGCTGGGCGGGTCTGCTACCTAAGGAGCCTGTCGGACTTGGGAATCGTCGGCTGCAAATCGACCGCAGCGATCCATTTTTCACCGTTGCCCCATAGCTGGGCTATGGGGCTGCAAATCCGGCAAAAACTGGCCGCGCTGGGGCCGATTTTCGCTTTCGACGCCCCAAGCCCGACAGGCTCCTAGGCCGATTGAGTCGGCCAAAAATGAAAACGCCGCCAGGAAACCTTGCGGCGTCATCAAACACTTGAAAAACCGATCGGTGTCGCGCTGATATTGCGATGCGCCTTTGACGATCAGGCGGTAGCGGACGCGCCCAATGCCTTGATGGCTTTGGTCAGGCGGCTCTTATGGCGAGCCGCTTTGTTCTTGTGAATGATTTTTTTGTCAGCGATGGAATCAATGGTGCCCACTTGCGCCTGAAAAACGGCTTGAGCGGCCGCTTGATCGCCCTTAGCGACAGCAACGACGATCTTTTTGATCGCGGTGCGAAGTTGGGTGCGCTGCGCCATATTGTGCGAACGCTGTTTGACAGCTTGTTTTGCACGTTTGGCGGCGGATTTGATATTTGCCATGGTTCTTCCAGAATCAACTCAAAAAAGGATGTAAGCACGAGGGCTTGACGCGAAAACTTCGGTCGCGGGGAATTTCGGAGCCTGCGCCAAAGCGGGTGGTAAACAGCGCGGGTCGTAAACAACGCGGGTCGTAAAATTTGCGCGAAGCCGGTTATTATAGCGAGCCCCTAAAAAAAAGCAAATGCCTGATTTACAAGGCTTCTTCGTGTCGTGGTGGGTGAAACTCGAACGGCAATTTCGTGTATGCCGAGCCGGCGCGGCGCTGAACTTTGAGCAGATTTTCCAGATTTCATGCAAAAACTCGTGGTCGTGGATTATGGAATGGGCAATCTGCGCTCGGTTGCGAAAGCCTTTGAATTCGCCGCGCACGAATGGGCCATCCCGACCACGGTGCTGATATCAAGCCGTCCGCAAGACTTGCGGATGGCCGACAAAGTGGTATTTCCTGGCCAAGGCGCGATGCCGGCGTGCATGCGCTATTTGCGCGAGAGCGGCTTGGAAGACGCGGTGCGCGAAGCGGCGGCAAGCAGACCGTTCTTCGGCGTTTGCGTCGGCATGCAAATGCTGTTTGAGCGCTCGGAAGAAGGGGACACAGCAGGGCTCGGCGTTTTTGGCGGCGAAGTGAAACGCTTTCGTCCGGGGGATGCCACCCTCAAGGTGCCGCACATGGGCTGGAACCGAGTCGTGGTCGAGGCCATGAACCCGGTCGCGCGCAAAATGTTCGAAGGGGTAGAGTCAGGGGAGCGCTTCTACTACGTGCATTCCTACTATTGCGAGCCTGCCGATGGCACCATCGCGGCCGCTTTCACCGACTATGACGGGCGCTTTACGGCGGCCGTTGGGCGCGATAATATTTTTGCGACGCAATTTCACCCCGAGAAGAGCCACCTCGCTGGACTGACGCTATACAAGAATTTCCTCAAATCGCACACTTAGTGCACCGCCGAACAGACGCGTTCTTACACACTGCTGGCATACTCTCAGAACTACACTTCCCGAAAACCGCACCAGCGACGCCCCGCCTACTGTCTGCGCCCTCACCTTCTAACCTCCACCCATCATGTTGATCATCCCGGCCATTGATATCAAAGACGGTCACTGTGTTCGCCTCGAACAGGGCGACATGCAACGTGCGACGACGTTTTCGGAACATGTGGGGGAAACCGCGCGACGATGGAAAGATCTCGGCTGCCAACGCTTGCATGTGGTTGATCTGAACGGCGCATTTGCCGGCAAACCGAAGAACGAAGCTGCGATCAAGCAGATCATTGCCGTGATGGGGGCCGATGTCCCGGTGCAACTGGGTGGCGGTATCCGCGACCTGGATACCATTGAACGCTATCTCGACGACGGCGTGACCTACATCATCATCGGCACGGCTGCAGTCAAGAACCCGGGCTTTTTGCACGAGGCGTGCGATGCCTTTCCGGGTCACATCATCGTCGCGCTTGACGCCAAAGGCGGCAAGGTTGCAACCGACGGTTGGTCCAAGCTGTCTGGGCACGATGTCGTCGATCTGGCCCTCCGATTCCAGGATTACGGCGTTGAAGCGGTGCTCTATACCGACATTGGCCGGGACGGCATGATGACTGGCGTGAATATTGAGGCGACCGTCAAACTCGCGCAATCGCTCACCATTCCGGTCATTGCCTCAGGTGGACTGAACGATTTGGCGGACGTGAAAAAACTCAAGGCGGTCGAAGGCGAGGGCATCATGGGCGTCATCGCCGGACGTTCGCTGTACGAAGGCAAGCTCGACTTCAAGGCGGCGCAAGCCGCCGCGTAGTGCGCGCGCCACGACCTCGACCATCGCCATGCTGGCCAAACGCATCATTCCCTGCCTAGACGTCAACGGCGGCCGCGTGGTCAAGGGGGTGAATTTTGTCAATTTGCGCGACGCGGGCGATCCGGTGGAAATCGCCAAAAAATACAACGACGAAGGTGCCGACGAAATCACTTTTCTCGACATCACGGCAAGCGCTGACCAGCGCGACATCATCTTGCACGTGATTGAGCGTGTCGCCGAGCAAGTGTTCATCCCGCTGACGGTCGGCGGTGGCGTACGCGAAGTTGAAGACGTTCGACGCTTGATGAATGCGGGCGCGGATAAGGTCAGCATCAACACTTCAGCCATCAGCAATCCACAAATGGTTCGTGAGGCGACGAATCGATTTGGTTCGCAAGCGATCGTCGTGGCAATCGACGCGCGTCGGCGCCACCAAGCTGAGGGCTGGGAAGTGTTTACCCACGGCGGCAGAGTCGCCACTGGACTCGACGCCGTGGAATGGGCGCAATACGTCACCGCACAACTCGGTGCCGGCGAAATTTTGTTGACCAGCATGGACCGTGACGGCACCAAATCCGGGTTTGATTTGGCGTTGACGTGCGCGGTTGCCGAAGCCGTCAGCGTACCAGTGATCGCCTCCGGTGGCGTGGGTACGCTCGATCATCTCGCTGATGGCGTGACTGAGGGCCGCGCGGACGCGGTGTTGGCGGCGAGCATTTTTCACTTTGGCGAATTCACCATCGGTCAGGCCAAGGCACACATGCGAGAACGCGGCATCGAGGTGCGCCAATGAACACCGCAAATTCTGCCGCCGTGTCGATGCTGCTCGACGCCGTCAAGTGGAGCGCCGACGGGCTGGTGCCTGCCATCGCACAAGACCATTCGACACAAGAAGTGCTGATGCTCGCGTACATGAATCGCGAGTCGCTGGCATTGACAATTGCTACTGGAGAGGCGCACTACTATTCGCGATCACGGCAGGCGTTGTGGAGAAAAGGCGAGACCTCCGGCCATATTCAGCGCGTGCAGGAGTTGCGCCTCGATTGCGATGGAGACACCTTGTTGCTTAAGGTCGAGCAGGAGGGTGGCATCGCGTGTCACACCGGGCGGCGGCGTTGTTTTTTTAGCCGTCTCGATAACGGCGCCTGGATGATCAGCAGTGATACGGATCCGCTGCTATCGACGCCGGGTGTGTTTGTGGAGAAATGAGATGAGCGACGCGCACGACCCGCGACTCGGTTCGATATTGGAGAGACTGGAAAACACGATTGCCGCGCGCTGCCGCGCGGCTGTCGGGACATCCTATGTCGCGACGCTTAACGCCAAGGGTCTCGACCAGATTCTAAAAAAAATTGGTGAAGAAGCGACCGAGACCATCATCGCGGCAAAATCAGGCGAGCGCGAGCAGATCATTCACGAAACGGCAGACTTGCTGTTTCATGTCATGGTGATGTTGCAACATCAGGACATCAGGTTGGAGCAGGTGCTGAGCGAGCTGCAACGGCGCGAAGGCACTTCTGGCATTGACGAAAAAAATGCGCGAAAGTGAGAACAGGCGATGAGCGAAAATCCCACCATCTTCGGCAAGATCATCAGCGGACAAATTCCTTGCAAAAAAGTGTACGAGGATGACGAGGTGCTCGCGTTTCACGACATCCACCCGGCGGCTGAAGTTCACTTCCTGATCATCCCCAAAAAATACATTCCGACGCTGGCCGACGTCACGGCTGGCGACAGCGCGCTGCTCGGTAAGCTGCTCGGACTGGTGCCGGTGCTTGCGGCCGAGCAAGGATTAACCGGTGGATACCGAACCGCAATCAACACCGGTCGGCAAGGCGGGCAGGAGGTGTATCATTTGCACATTCATGTGTTTGGCAATCGCCCGGGAGGCGAACCGCTACGAGCCATAGCGGGCAATGCCTGACGCAGACCTCGATTCCAGCAGGGGGCCATTCAAGGCCAGTCGTTCCCTCAACGCAGTCGACCTTTCTGACGGCAACCGACCGTCACCTCAATTGAACCCGGCGAGCCCTGATGTGGCGCATTGACGTCAGCGCGATGGGCCGCGTTTGATTGCTGATCCGCCACGTCGATGACGTGACGGCGATTAAACTAGGCGTTTTGGACGAGCGACGGCGATCACGCCGCCGCGCATTCTTTGCAAGGAGAACATCATGGGAAGTTTTAGCATCTGGCACTGGCTGGTGGTTCTGGTGATTGTATTGCTGGTATTCGGCACCAAGAAATTGCGCAACATCGGCGGCGATCTTGGCGGCGCGGTCAAAGGTTTCAAGGACGGTATGAAAACCAATGACGAGGAAAAAAAGCCGGATCAACTCGCCGAGAAGTCGGGCGTGACGGTCGAAAACGAAGTCAAGGATAAGCAAAAATCCTGATTGCGCTAACCGCGAGGCAACCCAATGTTTGACCTTGGCATTTCCGAAATCGCCGTCGTGGGCGTGGTCGCCCTCGTGGTGCTTGGTCCAGAGCGTTTGCCGAAAGTGGCGCGCACCGCTGGGCATTTGTTCGGTCGTCTGCAACGTTATGTGGCCAACGTCAAGGCGGACATCAGCCGCGAAATGGACATGTCGGAGCTGGCGAAGGTCAAACAGGAAGTGCAATCGGCCGTCAGCTCGTTTGAGAGCGCGGTTCAGGATCACGCCAACGCCTTGCAGTCGGAAGCGCGCGCCATCGAAAAATCTGCCAACCAGCCCGTTGCGGAGGCAACACCTGCCGCCACGGAGGTGCCCGCGCCAACACAACAAGCGTTGCTCGACGCACAGGAAGCTGGATTGCCTTCGGCGACGGCGACGGCAAGCGAACCAGTATCAACCAACTTGGTTGCTACCACCCATTCGCCGCCGCCGACCGCGCAACCCGCGTTCGATCTCGGCATCGAAGCGCCGCGTCGCATTGCGCGCTGATCGAAAAATCAATATGTCCGACAATTCGCAAGACACCTTTGTATCGCATCTGGTTGAGTTGCGCAATCGACTGGTCGTGTGTTTGATTGTGTTCGGCGTCATATTGCTGCCGCTGGTCACGCCGCCGTGGTTTATTGCCGGTAAGCTGTACGATATTCTGGCCGCGCCGATGATGGCAGCGTTGCCGCAAGGCTCGAAAATGATCGCCACCGGCGTGATCGCGCCGTTTTTTATCCCACTCAAAATCGCCATGATGGCCGCGTTTCTGGTCGCCTTGCCGGTGTTCTTGTATCAGCTTTGGGCGTTCGTCGCGCCGGGTTTGTACAAACACGAAAAGCGCTTCGTGCTACCACTGATTGTCTCGAGCACGGTGCTGTTTTTCGTCGGCATGTCGTTTTGTTACTTCTTTGTGTTCAAGATGGTATTCACCTTCATCGCCCAGTTGGCACCGGCCTCCATCAACGTCGCGCCCGACATCGAAAACTATTTCGGCTTCGTGATGGGTATGTTTATGGCATTCGGTTTGGCGTTCGAGACGCCGGTGGTGGTGGTGGTACTGGTCGCCACGGGGCTGGTGTCATTGGAAGTGTTGCGCGAAGTTCGGCGCTACGTCATCGTTGGCGCGTTTGTCGTCGCCGCAGTCGTCACGCCGCCCGACGTGGCGTCACAGTTGGCGTTGGCGATTCCGCTGTGCATTCTGTATGAGATCGGATTGCTCGCGGCGCGTTTTGTGAAGCCCGCCAAGGGCGAAGCCAAAGACAGCGCAGAGGCGAGCGCAACATGAGGGCTCCTCTAAAAATTCACTGAAGCCGCGCTGGCGGCGTTGCAAAGCCGCTCAAAATGCTCATGTACTACATGTACACTGCGCTTTTTCGCGACTTTGCGCCTTGCCATCATCGGCTTGATTGAATTTTTAGAGGTACCCATGAGTGTATTGCGTCGCGGCAGGGTTGCGACCCTCGTCGGCGCGTTGATTGTCGCGCTGTCGGCAACCCTTGCACATGGTTGGAGTGACGAAGCACATCGCGTCACCGGCCTAATCGCGCAAGACTTGCTGACGCCGCGCGCGCGCCTGGCGGTCAAGGAATTGCTCGACGGCGGTGATATTGCCGACGCAACAAACTATCTGGACATTTATCGCGAGGCGCTGAAACGCGAATTGCCCGGCTCGGAGCGATGGCACTACGACAATCAACCAGTGTGCGTGTCGAGCAAAGTCGACGCAACGCCACCGCGTTACAGCGAGTATTGCCCGGACGGACATTGCGCCTCCGCGCAGGTCAGCCCTTGGTTGAATGTGCTTGCGGACACGTCGAACCCGAAAGCGCAGCGCCAACTCGCGTTGCGCATGTTGCTCCACATCGTCGGCGACTTGCATCAACCGATGCACGCGGCGACCGACAATGATTTGGGCGGCAATCAAAAAATGATGTTGATGCCCGGTGTCACAACACTGCGCAACTTGCATCTAGTGTGGGATATCGATCTGCCGAAAATTGCGATGCGCGGGTTGACGGAGCAACAGGTGGCGAAGGATTTGATCGCTAACCACAAACCCAAATTTGCCAAGTGGATGCGCGGCGACGCACGTCTTTGGATTGCACAGAGTTACGGCATTGCCAAACGCTTGGCATACGGCAAGCTGCCGGGATTTTCCTGTGGCGAGATTGACGGCAAGTCGACCGGACTGCGCGAGGGCAAGCCATGGACTGAAGAGCCGCTGCCACTCCCGCGCGAATACGTTGAGGGGGCTGTCGCAGTGATTCCGATTTTGCTGGCGCAGGCAGGTGCGCGCATCGGCGGGTTGCTCAATGCGGCACTCGATGCGGATGGCGCGAAAAATGCAGCGCGGCCTGCCGCAACCGTCCCCGTAAAACCAGCGGCACCGCCAACGACGTCACTACGCGATGCCCTGTCCCGTCCGCTGGCGAATCCGGGTGCGCCCAAGTAATGCAGTCGCTAGCAGAATCTACGAATTGCCGCTCGTGGGTTCGCAAGGCGCCGTTGGTATTCAACGTTATGGCATCAAGCGCTTCGTCAGTAAATTTTTTTCGAGGGCGAATCGCCCTCGAGACACTCGCGAAACGGCATGCCTGAATTTGCCCTCGCCACGCAGGATCATTGCGAAGTCGCTAGAATCGACGCCAACGCGGGTGTAGTTCAATGGTAGAACGGCAGCTTCCCAAGCTGCATACGACGGTTCGACGAGGCGCAGTCCGGGGGACTGCGACCGGACGCGCGAGCCGACGGCGAGTGCGGTCCTGAGCGTCGCGAAGGATTCTCGGCTCGCGCCAAGCGAGCGGAGAACAACCCGTTCACGTTTGCAGAT
>JBCKPM010000048.1:0-13992 GCA_038901675.1 Usitatibacteraceae bacterium
CAGTCAAGTGGCGCTGCGCCGAATTTGCCAAACGGAGGTACGCCGTTTCAAGTGACTTT
Organism: Usitatibacteraceae bacterium; assembly: GCA_038901675.1. GTDB lineage: Bacteria > Pseudomonadota > Gammaproteobacteria > Burkholderiales > Usitatibacteraceae > UKL13-2. The sequence goes on from JBCKPM010000048.1 coordinate 60, forward strand.
TGCCTCGCTTCTCTCCGCCGCTGAGCCAGATCACGACGAGCATTTAGCCAATGCACAAAAAACCATCCGGCAATGACCAATCCTGCCGGGAGTCCGACTGTTACGGCCAACTTCCAGTCAATCCAAGCCGCTTCCATATGAGGGCTAACTATTGATCATTCACAACGACACCCGCCTCATGCGCCATCTGATCGGCATGATACGAGCTACGCACCATCGGCCCGCACGCGGCGTGGACGAATCCCATTTTGTATGCCTCGGTCTCAAACATCTTGAATGTCTCCGGTGGCACATAGCGCAGCACCGGCAAGTGATGGCCAGACGGTTGCAAATATTGCCCGATGGTGAGCATGCCTACCTCGTGTGCGCGAAGATCGCGCATGACATCAAGTATTTCTTCATCGGTCTCGCCAAGCCCGACCATCAGGCCGCTTTTGGTCGGGATGTTGGCGTGCTCGGCCTTGAAGTCTTTGAGCAACTTGAGTGAGTGAACATAGTCGGAGCCGGGGCGCGCTTGCTTGTACAGACGCGGCACAGTTTCGAGGTTGTGATTCATTACGTCCGGTGGCGCTTCGCGCAAGATACCGAGCGCGCGATCGAGTCGGCCTCGAAAATCGGGCGTGAGGATTTCGATTTGCGTATGCGGTGACAGCGCGCGTGTCTGACGAATGCACTCGACGAAATGCCCCGCGCCGCCGTCGCGCAAATCGTCGCGATCGACGCTGGTGATGACGACATACTTAAGTTTGAGTTTGGCGATGGTTTCGGCGAGGTGGCGCGGCTCGTCGGCATCCAGCGGCAGCGGCCGGCCGTGCCCGACATCGCAAAACGGGCAGCGACGCGTACACAGGTCACCCATGATCATGAAGGTCGCTGTGCCGTTGCCAAAGCATTCGCCGATATTCGGACACGACGCTTCTTCGCACACGCTATGCAAATTCGCGTCGCGCAGGATTTGTTTGATTTCAACGAAGCGCCCACTCGATGATCCCGCCTTGACGCGAATCCAGTCGGGCTTTTTCAAGCGCTCAGCCGGGTTTTGCACCACCACCTTAATCGGGATGCGCGCGGTTTTGAGACCCGATTTTTCTTTAACACCCGCGTCAGCCATACAGTTGCTCTTTCAGTTTCGCGGTTAGCTTGTTGCCGACCTTCGTCACATTATCCCTTACCCCGAAAGCCGACAATTGCGTGACGGCCTGCCCCACATAGCCACAGGGATTGATGCGATCAAACGGTGCGAGGTCCATATCCACATTCAATGCGAGGCCGTGATAGGTGGCGTGATTGGCCACGCGCAGACCGATGGCGGCGATTTTTTCGACACCCCCATCCCGACCTTCCCCCGCAAGCGGAGGAAGGAGTGAACTGGCTGCGCCGTACAACGATTGCCCATCCCGGCTCTCCCCTCCGACCGACGACCCCTTCCCCCAGCCATGGGGGAAGGTTGGGATGGGGGCGGCTGTGCGTGCGACGTAGACGCCAGGCATTCCTGTTTGCCGCACACCAACGACACCATATTCTGCAAGCAAGTCGATGACCGATTGTTCGATGCGATGCACAAGGTTTTTGACGCCGTAGGGACGGTTGTGCATATTGAGCAACAGATACACCACCAGTTGCCCCGGGCCGTGATAGGTCACTTGCCCGCCGCGATTAACTTTCACGACAGGAATATCGCCGACATCAAGAATGTGTTCGGCCTTGCCTGCGAGCCCTTGCGTAAATACCGGCGGGTGTTCGAGCAGCCAGATTTCGTCCGGCGACGCCGCGCTACTGGCGCGATTGTGCGCGCGCATCGCCTCGTACGTGGCGGCGTAGTCTTTGATGCCGAGGTGCTTGATGATTGGGCTGGTCTTCAATGCTGTCGCCCTAGCCTGCATATTTCACGGGGACGCGTTCGAGAGTGGGTGGATGGGCGTGCGATTTTTCGTTCGACTGACGAGTGAATATCGAGATATGCGCGAGGAAGAGAACGGAAAAGCGCATGTTCAGCCGCCCGCTATCGAGCGCGTAGGCACTGGCTGATCGAAGAGCAAAATGGATTTTTCGTGTGAGACTCTGCTTCATGGCGGGAATGGTCGTGAGCGGGGCCGACCCGTGAAATATGCAGGCTAGACTCGATCCGGGGTCTCTTGTTACAACGCCATCAGTACCACAGGATTGGCGGTCAGCTCGCGGTAGATGTCATCGAGCTGCGCTTTTGACTTGGCGTTGATGGTGGCGGTCACGGAAATAAAGTTGCCGTTTTTTGACGGCCGCATTTCCAATGTGGCGACATCAAAGTCGGGCGCGTGTTTTTGCACGATGGCCAGCACGGTCTGTGCGAAGTCTTGATTGGCTCCCTGCGCGTCGGCGGCTTTCATGCGTCCCATGGCCTTGATCGGGAAGGCAGTGGGAAATACCAATAGCGTGTCGCTGGTTTCAGACCCTTCACCGCCAATACGCTTGGACGCGGGCATCATTCGGCGGCGACGGCGGGCGTTGCCGTCAGCTCACGCTTGTAATCCTGAAACAGTTGATACATTTTCTTGAACGCGGATCCGGGTTTACCGGCAGCCGCGCCGTGTCCGATGGGTTGGCCGTCGAGCGACACAATCGGCACGACTTCCTTGGTCGACGACATTATCCACAATTCATCGGCGCTGCGCACTTCCTTGCGCGAGACGCGTCGCACGTCCATTGGCAGTCCCGCCTTTTTCGCCAACTCCATCATCAGCACATAGGTGATGCCGCCTAAAATCAGATTGTCCAGCGGCGGACACAGGATGACGCCGTTTTTCACCGCCGCAATGTTGGACGCCGACGACTCGGTCAGGTAGCCGTCGCGAAACAAAATCACTTCATCGCCACCGGCCAAATTCGATTCGTGCTTGAGTAACACCGCGCCCAGCAATGACGTCGATTTAATGTGACAGCGTTCCCAGCGATTGTCGTCCAGCGACACCGCCGTAATACCGTTGGCGTAGATCTCGGGTTTTGGCGTCGAGAGCGGATTGGCCATCATAAACACGGTCGGCGTGAGGCCTTCGGGCGGCGGGAAATCGCGCTTGGCCACGCCGCGCGTGACTTGAATGTAGATGGCCAGATTGCTGCTGCCATTCTTGGCAATCAAGCCACTGATTGTCGATTCCCATTTTTCAATCGAGTACGGGTTGGGCAAGTACAGCGCGTCCATCGAGCGCTGTAGGCGTCGCAGATGTTCTTTCGCGCGCAGGCCGCGACCGTCGTAATACGGAATGACTTCGTAAACGCCATCACCAAAAATAAAGCCGCGATCGAGCGGTGAAATGTGCGCCTTCTCGAGCGGCATGTATTCGCCGTTCAGATATACGATCGGCAAGCAGAGCGCCTGTGTCATTCATTACTCCTGCTATTTGAAAAGCAAGCGGATGGCATCCCAACCGCGCCCCAGAAAACCGGCCACCTTGACGTCTTCGAGCGCCACGACCGAAATCTCGGCGACGGATTTGCCATCGCGCGTGAGTTTCATTATCCCTACTTTCTGACCCGCTTGCAGGGGTGCTAGCAGCGGCTGGGTGGTGTTGAGGGTGGCGGCGAGGCCAGTGAATTTGTCCTTCGGCAGCGTCAACCAGATATCGCGATCAAAGCCGAGCTTGATGGTGTTTTGCGTGCCTTTGAAAATCTCCGGCGTCGCAATCGCCTGGCCTTTTTTGTACAGCCGTTGCGAGTCGAACATCTGGTAGCCGTAGTTCAGCAAGCGCTGGCTTTCCTGCGTGCGCGTTACATCCGAGTTGGTACCGAGCACGACTGAAATCAATCGCCGCTCGGCACCTTCGTTGCCGCGCCGCGCAGTGGCGATCAAGCAAAAGCCAGCCGCATCCGTGTGGCCGGTCTTCAAGCCGTCGACCGTCGGATCAAGAATCAACAGCCGATTGCGATTCGGCTGCGTGATCTTGTTGTGCGTGAATTCGCGCTCCTTGTAGTACGCGAACTCGGTCGGAAAATCACGAATCACGGCGTGCGCGAGCAACAACAAATCCTCCGCTGTGGAATAGTGCGCCGCATTCGGTAACCCGGTCGCATTCAGAAAGCGACTGTTTTGCATGCCCAGTTTTTGCGCGCGGCTGTTCATCAGCAGCGCAAATGCTTCTTCCGAACCGGCGAGCGCTTCGGCGAGCGCGATCGATGCATCGTTGCCGCTTTGCACAATCATGCCGCGAATCAACATTTCGACCGTCGGCGATTGCTTTGGATCGATGAACATGCGCGAGCCCTCGGCTTTCCACGCGCGCTCGGACACTTTCACCGTTTGTGCCAATGTGAGTTTTTTGGTCTTGAGCGCATCGAACACAAGATACGCGGTCATCAATTTGGTCAGCGACGCTGGCTCAAAACGATCACTGATGGCCTGACTCGCGAGTACCTGCCCGCTGGCCGCGTCAAACAGCAAGTACGCGCGCGCCGTCATGGCGGGCGGCGGCACATCCGTCTGCACGGCCGGCAATTGTGCGGAAGCGTAGAGGACGTGCCAGGTGAGAAGCGCGAGTGCGACGGAAAAACGATAGCCAAGTTTCATTGTGTGCTTAGGGTTTAGAGATGACGGGCGAAAAATCGTGCGATTGTTTGACGCGTGCCTGAATCGCTTCGGCCTCGACGCGCGAGCCGTAAGGGCCTAAGCGCACGCGCCACAGGCCATCCTTGAACACAACCACGAGCGGTTCAAGATTCCAGTCGAGTTCACGCACCATGCGATCACGGAAAATGTTGGCGTTGTCCTGCGCGCCGAATGCGCCGAGCTGCAGGAAAAGTTGTGCGCCGTCAACGGTGATCGGAGAGATGGTCACCATCGGTGGCGCGAGTGCCGTTGCCGTAGTGGTCGCGAGCGGAGCAACCGGCCTTGCAGTGTCGCCGGGAAATACGCGCTCAACGACAACCTGCCCACTACCGCGGCGCGCAATGTCAAGACGGTGCGCCGCTGCGTACGACAGGTCGATGATGCGTTCGGAATGAAATGGGCCGCGGTCGTTGACGCGCACCACCACGCTCTTTGCGTTGGCCGGGTTGGTGACGCGCACGTAGGACGGCAGCGGCAGCGTCGGGTGCGCGGCGGTCATGGCGTACATGTCGTAGCTTTCTCCCATCGACGTCATGTTGCCGTGGAACTTGCGGCCATACCACGACGCGATCCCGGTTTGTCGGAACGCGTCGTTGTTCAGCGCTGGCACGTAGCTGCGTCCGAACACGGTATAGGGCTTGTTGGCACCGCTGTGGAATTTTTCAGTGCGCAGAATGGCGTCGGGCAGGTTGTCGAGATAGGCAGGCGCGTTCTTCGTCGCATCCGGACCGGAGCCGTCGTCAAGATAGTAGGCACCGGGTTTGGCGGGACTTGCGGGCGCGGGGGACGCTGGCTTTTTCGGCGCGCTGCCGCAGGAGGCGAGCAGGGCGCTGAGCAATGTGGCGATAAGCAGTTTGAATGCGATGGTCATTACGTGGGTGCTGCGCGGTTGGGGAATATTGTCATGGCCATTTGCAATCACTGAGCCGGGGGTAGCTCGGCATCGATTTCGGCATACGGCAACCGAAACTGACGGTGATTGTTTGGCAATCTTCGAACGATCTACGCCGCACTGCTGGTTCATACGACACCCTCTAGTTTTTCCGAAGTCTGATACCACTGCCATTCACAATCCTCAATCGCAGCCACCACTTCACCCTGGCGTTTCAACATGTCCTGCAACTGCGTCTTCATGTCGTCCGCGTAGGCCGACTCATCCGACAGCCACGCTTCGATGTTGGTGCGCTCGGCGATCAGCGCCTTTAGCGTGCTATCCAGTTCGGCGAGCTTCTTCTCATGTGGCTTGCGCGCGGTCGCAGTGCGTTGACGGGTGTCGGCCTCGGCGCGTTTTTGTTGTTTGCGATCAGCAAGTGATTCAGTCGTAGACTCCAGCACTGGCGCGGTGATTGGAGCCGTTTTGCTTGGAACGGCAGGTCCTGCCTTGACGTTGGCATTCTTGTCGTCCCGGTACTCCTTAAATCCCTTAGCCTTTGCCGTCGCGTAATTCTTCGCCCACTGTTTGTAGTCGTCCAGATCGCCGTCGAATTCCTTGACCTCGCCATCGGCCACCAGCCACAACTGATCGGCCGTGGCTTTGAGTAAATGCCGATCATGCGCCACCACCACCAACGTACCTTCAAATTCCTGCAATGCTTCAGCAAGCGCTTCGCGCATGTCGATGTCGAGGTGATTGGTCGGCTCGTCGAGCAATAACAAATTCGGTTTTTGCCAGACGATCAGCGCGAGCGCGAGGCGGGCTTTTTCGCCGCCCGAAAACGGACCAACGGGTTCATCGCAGCGCTGCCCACGAAAATCAAAGCCACCGAGAAAATTGCGAAATTCCTGCTCGCGCGTGGTCGGGTCGATCCGCTTGAAATGCATGAGCGCCGACTCGTCGATGCGCAACTGCTCAATCTGGTGTTGTGCGAAGTAGCCGATTTTCAGGCCCTGGCCTTCGTAGCGGCCACCTTTTTTTTGCGCCAGCGTACCCGCTAACGTTTTCACTAGCGTCGATTTGCCCGCGCCGTTGGGACCCAACAAACCAATTTTGTCACCGTAAAACAAACGCCATTCGACGTGCGGCAGGATGTCGCGTGTCGCATATCCCAAGCACGCTTCCTTCAAATGCAGCAGTTGGCGCGGTGCGGCAGCGGGTTTGCGAAACGCAAATTCAAACGGCGAATCGACGTGCGCGGCGGCGATGATTTCCATGCGCTCTAGCGTCTTGATACGGCTTTGTGCTTGCTTGGCCTTCGTCGCTTTGGCTTTGAAGCGATCGATAAAGCTGCGCAAGTGCGCGACCTGTCGTTGCTGCTTGATGTGCTGTGCCTGCTGATTTGCCAGTTGCATGGCGCGGGTGCGCTCAAAGGTCGAATAGTTGCCGGTGTATTCGTTGAGCTTCTGGTTTTCGACGTGCACAATTTTGTTCACCACCGCGTCGAGAAAATCGCGATCGTGGGTAATCAAAAACAGCGTGCCGCGATACTGCGCCAGCCAGTCTTCGAGCCACATCACGGCGTCGAGGTCGAGGTGGTTGGTGGGTTCATCGAGCAACAGCAAATCCGAGCGACACATCAACGCTTGCGCCAGATTGAGCCGCATGCGCCAACCGCCGGAAAAGGTGCTGACCGCGAGCTCTTGCTGTTCTTCATTGAAACCTAAACCCGACAGCAACGATGCGGCACGCGATCTTGCTGCGTAGCCGCCAATCTCTTCGAAGCGTGTATGCAGATTCGACAGCTCCGCGGCGAGGCGCTCGTGTTCACCTTCATCGTGCCACTCCGCGGCTTCGGCGCGGGCGAGTGCGGCTTCGATCACGCGCAGCTCACGGTCACCGTCGAGCGTGAATTCGAGCGCCGTTAGCGCGCTTTGCGGCGTGTGCTGCGCCACGTGCGCGATCACCCACGAGGGCGGCATCTCGAGTTCGCCCGCGTCCTGGTGTATCTCGCCGCGCATCAGCGAAAACAGCGTTGACTTGCCGATGCCGTTAGCCCCCACCAGCCCGATACGATGACCGGGGAACAGGGTGAGGTTAGCGCTATCGAACAAACGCTTGGTACCGCGCGCGAGAGTGAGGTTAGAGATTCGAATCACGAGTCGGGTATTTCTAAAAAATGGTTATCCACAGATGAACACGGATAAAACCTAACGATGTATTTTGGATTGTGGGCAGCCTCTGGTGCCGTCAATGGCGAAGCAAGCATTCCACAGATGAACACGGATAAAACCTAACGATGTGATTTGGCTTGTTGACAACCTCCAGCGCCGTCAATGGCCAAGCAATCGGGCAACCCGTTGTGATCTCGCCTGCTATCGGTGTTCATCTGTGTCCATCTGTGGAAAAAACGTCTTTCAATCCAACTTGTACTCATAGTCCACCGTCAGCGGCGCATGATCGGAAAACCATCTGCCCTTGTAGACGCTGGTTTTCGTGGCGGTTGCTGCAATCACCGGCGTGCAGATGTGGTAATCGATGCGCCAACCGACATTGTTTTCGCGCGCGTTGCCGCGATTGGACCACCACGTGTATTGATCCGGTTGGTCGTTGAGCGTTCGAAAGGTATCGACGTAGCCGACCTCGTCAAACAATTTGGTCAGCCACGCACGTTCTTCGGGCAAGAAGCCGGAGTGGGTCTTGTTAGCGCGCCAATTCTTGAGGTCAATTTCTTTGTGCGCGATATTCCAGTCGCCGACGATGATGACCTCGCGCCCGCTGTTTTTGAGTTTCTTCAAGTACGGCAAGAACGCCTCCAGAAAACGAAACTTCTTGGCCTGCGCCGCCTCGGACGCCGAACCGGACGGCACATACAAACTGACGACCGACAAGTTGCCGAACTGCACTTCCAGGTAGCGGCCCTCGGCGTCGATCCACTTGATCCCCGTACCGATAATGACCTGGTCGGGTTCGCGCTTGCACAACACCGCCACGCCCGCGTAGCCCTTTTTCTCGGCCGGGTGATAAAACGCGTGCATATTTTCCCAGCCATGCACTTCCGGCGGAATGTCGCTTTCCAGCGCTTTGATTTCCTGCAGGCAAACGACGTCGGGCTTTTGTCGCTTGAGCCATGCGATAAGCCCCTTTGACGTCGCCGAGCGGATGCCGTTAACGTTGACCGATATGACGCGCACCACGAACACCCGTAAAATTGACCAAGCCGAATTATGCGGGATGGTTTCGCCTCCGCCCTTGTCCGTCACGCTTCTTCCTTCGCCGCTTCCTTCATATCCTTCCACCTAATGCCAGCCACCGATTTCCGCACCGAATTTGTTGCATTCGCCATCGCGCAAGGCGCATTGCAGTTTGGCGAATTCACCACCAAGGCGGGTCGCTTGTCGCCGTATTTTTTTAATTCGGGGCTGTTTCACGACGGCGCGTCAATGGCGACGTTGGCATCCTTCTACGCCCGTGCGGCGCTGGCCTCGGGCGTATCGTTTGACATGATTTTTGGCCCCGCCTACAAGGGGATTACGCTGGCGGCGGGCATGGCGATCAAACTGGCCGAAATGGGGCACAACGTGCCGTTCGCGTTTAACCGCAAAGAGGCCAAAGATCACGGCGAGGGCGGCCTGATCGTCGGCGCGTCACTGGCCGGTCGCGTGCTGATTGTAGATGACGTCATTTCGGCGGGTACCTCGGTACGCGAATCGGTGGCCATGATCCGCGACGCTGGGGCGATCCCGGCCGGGGTGGTGATTTCGCTCGACCGCCAGGAAAAAGGGCTGAGCGAGAGGTCGGCGGCACAGGAAGTCAGCCAGCAGCATGGCATCGCCGTTATCGCTGTTGCAACGCTGGCCGATATCGTCACATTTTTGTCGGCAAAAACCGGCGAAGGCGATAAACTGGCCAAAATCGCGGCCTACCGCAGCCAATACGGTGCCTGAAGCAACAGCGTATTGGCCATAAAACCGTCTCACCCGACTCTCGACCCGACCCATGCGTCAACCCCGATTCTTGCTTGCCGCACTGTTCTGTGTGACCACAAACGCCGCCGCGCAATCAACGCTGTTTCGCTGCGTCGATGACAAAGGTGTCACGCACTACGGCGAGACCATGCCCGCTGCCTGCGCCAAAAAAGACGTCACCGAGCTGAGCAAGCAAGGCCGCACCATTCGCAAGATGGACGCGCCGCTCACCCCGGAACAACAAAAGATACGTGACGTGGCGGACGCCAAGCAGCGCGACAGCGACAAGAAGGTGGCCGATCAGCGGCAAAAAGACTTAGCGTTGCTTGGCACTTATGGGGCCGAGCGCGAAATCGACGTCATTCGCGATAAAGGCGTCGCCCAGCTCGACCTGCGTCGCAAGTTTCTCGAGGCGCGCATTGGCGATGTCGAGGCACGACTGGTCAAGGTCAATAACCAGATGGAGTTCTACGTCGCGGGCAAGAGCAAGTCAGCCAAGAGCAAGGACGGCAAGGAGGCGGCGCGCGAAGTTCCGCCGCAATTGCAATCGGACTTTGATCGCGCCAAATCTGATCGGGTCAACCTGTTAGTTGAAATTGAGCGCTTGGAGCACGATAAGAAAGACATTGTGGCGCGCTACGAAACTGAAAAGGATCGTTTTAGACGCCTCAAAGCGGGCATGCGTCCGGGCACCATTCTCGACGACAAGGGCAACGTGTTAATCGAAGCGCCGGTGCAGCGGCGGGTAGCGACGCCGAGCGGTCGTTAATCGGCGCTGTTGACGACTCGGCGTCTCGCGCTGACGTAGGGTGCGCCATGCGCACCAGCATTCTTCGCAACGCACAACCGATGGTGCGCGCAGCGCACCCTACGCGAGTTTCTTGCGCAAAATTTCGTTGACCTGCGCCGGATTGGCCTTGCCTTGTGAGGCTTTCATCACTTGTCCAATTAGCGCTTGCAGCGCTTTTTCTTTGCCGGACTTGAACTCAGCGACTGATTTTCGGTTGTTGGTGATGACTTCATCAACTAGTTTTTCGATGGCAACGACGTCGGAGATCTGCTGCAAGCCGTGTGCGGCGATGATCGCATCAGCGTCACCCCCGTATTCGCCCGCCCACATGTAGCCAAATACTTCCTTGGCCATTCTGTGGCTTAGTGTTCCATCCGACAATCGAACAATTAATTTGGCTGCCTCACCGGAATCTATTTGAGTTTGCGCAATCGACGAATAGCCCTCAAGCCTTAGCCTTGCCGCAGTCTCCATCATGAACCAGTTAGCCGCGTCCCAATTCATCTGGGTCGGATTCTCCTCATACAACTTCAAAAGCGTGGTCCAAAAATCGTCAAAGTACACTGCAGTTTGTCTATTGGCGACTATTGATTTCGCTAACTCGACGGGCATTTCGTACTCGACTACAAATTTATCCTCGTAGTCGCGCGGGAGCTTCCCCATCGCGGTTCGTGCCGCGGAAACTTGTTCCTCCGTAATCACCAGCGGCAACAAATCCGGATCGGGAAAATAGCGATAGTCCATCGCGTCTTCCTTGCTGCGCATGGCACGCGTTTCATCACGATCGGCGTCATACCAACGCGTTTGCTGAATCACTTTGCCGCCGTCTTCGATCAATTCAATCTGGCGCCGCACCTCAAAGTTGATGGCGCGCTCCATGAAGCGAAACGAATTCAGGTTCTTGATTTCGCAGCGCGTACCGAGCGCCTCGCCCGGTCGTCGCACCGACACATTGGCGTCGCAGCGGAACGAGCCTTCTTGCATGTTGCCGTCGCAAATGCCAATCCAGGTGACGATACCGTGCAGCGCTTTGGCATAGACCACCGCCTCGGCCGCTGAGCGCATATCGGGTTCGCTGACCACTTCGAGCAACGGCGTGCCGGCGCGGTTGAGGTCGATGCCGGACACACCTGCCGTTTGCATACCTTCGTGCAGCGATTTGCCGGCGTCTTCCTCGAGGTGCGCGCGCGTGAGCTTGACGACTTTTTCCACGCCCTCCACGACAATCGTCACGGCACCGCCCGTCACCACCGGCAACTCGAACTGCGAGATCTGGTAACCCTTGGGCAAATCCGGGTAGAAATAATTCTTGCGCGCAAACACCGAGCGCCGCGCAATGTGGTCCGGCTTGCCGCCGTTGACGGCGAGGCCAAACTTGATCGCGCATTGAACGGCCGCGCCATTGAGCACTGGCAACGTGCCCGGCAAGGCGAGATCCACCGCATTTGCTTGGGTGTTCGGTGCCTCGCCAAAACTTGTCGGCGCATCGGAGAAAATTTTTGATGATGTCATCAGCTGCACATGCGTCTCGATGCCGATGACAATTTCCCAGGTCATGATGCGGCGTGCGGCGTGACGGGTGAGGGGTGAGGCGAGCGCGTGTGCCAGTCGGTGAGTTGCTGATAGCGGTGCGCCACCGACAACATGTGCGCTTCGTCGAAATAGTTGCCGATGATCTGCAAACCGACCGGCAGGTTCGAACCATCGAAACCGCACGGCACCGACATGCCGGGCAGACCCGCGAGTGACACGCCAAGGGTGAAAATGTCTTCCAGATACATGGCCACCGGGTCAGCCGACTTCTCGCCAATTTTCCACGCCGTGGTGGGTGCGACCGAGCCCATGATGAGATCACACTGTCCAAAGGCATCCTGAAAATCCTGCGCGATTAAGCGCCGCACGCGCTGCGCCTGCAGGTAGTAGGCGTCGTAGTAGCCGTGCGAAAGCACATAGGCACCGGTCAGAATCCGTCGCTGCACTTCGCGGCCAAAGCCCTCGGCGCGGCTCTTGCAGATCATGTCGTTCAAGTCGGTGTAGTCGGCGGCGCGATGACCGTAACGCACGCCGTCGAAGCGGGACAGGTTGGATGACGCCTCAGCCGACGCGATCACGTAGTAAGCGGGGATGGCCAGCGCGGTGCGAGGTAGCGAAATGTCGACGATGGTCGCACCCCGGCGCTCAAATTCGTCGATTGCCTGATAAACCAACACGGCGACGGCGTTGTTCGTAAAAGTCGACTGCTCACGCTCTGTTGAGGCGATAACGCCTTGAAAGAACTCCTTCGGCACACCGATACGCAAATTTTGAAACTCGCCATTTGGTGCGCTTTTCCGAGCTTTTTGCTCTGAAAAGGCGCTCCAGATGGACACCCTTCGACTTCGCTCAGGGCATGCTTTGGCCCGTTCATCGTCTAGCGATGTCGAATCGCGCGCATCGAACCCGGCCATCGCATCGAGCAGCAATGCGCAATCTTCCGCCGTGTGCGCCATCGGCCCACCCTGATCGAGGGACGAGGCAAACGCGATCATGCCGTAGCGCGACACGCGCCCGTAAGTCGGCTTAATCGCCGTGACGCCGCACATCGCGGCGGGCTGTCGGAGTGAGCCGCCGGTGTCGGTGCCGGTCGCGGCGGGCACGACCCCTGCGGCGACTGCGGCGGCCGAGCCGCCCGACGAGCCGCCCGGGACGCGGCCGGTGTCCCAAGGGTTCTTGACCGGCCCAAACGCTGAATTCTCGTTCGACGAGCCCATGGCAAATTCGTCGCAGTTGAGTTTGCCAACACACACCATGCCTGCTGTGCGCAGTTTTTCGACCACGGCGGCGTCAAACGGCGACACGTAGTTGGCGAGCATTTTTGACCCAGCGGTGGAGCGCCAGCCACGCGTGACAAAGATATCCTTGTGCGCCACCGGGATGCCGAGCAGTGGCGATGCATCGCCCGCCGCGCGTCGCGCGTCTGCGCCCCGCGCCTCGGCCAGCGTCAAACCAGCATCGACGTGCAAGAAGGCATTCAGACCGCGCGCCGCTGCGATGCGCGCCAGCGTGTCTTGCGCGAGTTCAACCGCGGACAGTTTGCCGTCGGCGAGTTGCTTGGCGAGCGCGGTGATCGTCATGGCTATTCGATGACCTTGGGCACCAGAAACAGACCGTTCTCCGTCTGTGGTGCGTTTTGCAGGTTGGCGTCGCGGTCAATCTCGGTCGAGGCGGCGTCGGCGCGCAGCCGCAGGCTCATGTCGTCGATCACCGACAGCGGGTGGGTGAGTGGCGCGACGCCGCTGGTGTCAACGGCTTGCAGGGCGTCGATGAGCGTGAGGATGCTCTGCATCTCGGCACCGAGGGGGCCGAGTTGGCTGGGCGCGATTTCAATCGCCGCTAAGCGCGACAGGCGGGTCAGAGTTTGCGGATCAAACGACATGATGGCGGCGATGGTGGGGACAGTGACAGGCGCGGCAGCGCGGCAGTGACCGGTCGAGGCAGCGGATCGGCGATTTCAGCGTGATGCGCCCCATGCGACGGCAGCCCGAATTTCGCCAGATTCCATAGACAAACTCGGGATTTTCCAGAGGGGGCTGAGTTATCATAGCGCACCCTAACCCAAGAAAACCGTTAGACGCGCGTTTGGGCTTGCTTGCGGCAGAATTTCTGACGCGAATTGTTCGACGCGAACACGGCATGCAAACAATGTTGAGACACGACCAGGCGCGGGTCGTGTTTGGTTGGAC
>JBCKPM010000049.1:0-13762 GCA_038901675.1 Usitatibacteraceae bacterium
ACCACCAAGCGCATGATGCGTGAAAGCTTCGGTGTTGATCTTGATGCGACGAAATCGCAGTATGTGTTCATCGGTGATTCGCCGAACGATCAGTCGATGTTTGGATTTTTTCCACATGCGGTGGGGGTGGCGAATGTGCGCGATTTGGTGGCGCAACTCGACACGACGTCGGCGTATGTGACGGCCGCGCGGTGTGGCGCCGGGTTTGTGGAAGTTGTTGCCGCGATACTGGATGCGTGTCCAAAGTGTGACAGCGTGACGACTGGCCGGTAACTTTCGTCGCTATTCCCCCGCCGCAGCAAGTCCGAGCCCCACCACCGCGTTCAAGATCGACTCGCGTGCGAAGGGTTTGAGCACCATGCCGTCATACGCGGTCTTGCCGCTCAACGGCGATTCACTCGCGAGCAGAATCTTCGGCGCGTTGCGTCCTTCGCCGACGTGCGAGTTCAGCGTTGCGACGATGTTGATGCCCTCGACAAAGCCCGCATCCACTGGGTCGACGACGATGACATCGAATTCTTCTTGCACCATCGCCTCAAACGCTTCGGCAGCACTGGCGACGATGACGACACGGTAATCACGCTTTTTCAGCGCGCCGGCTGCGAACATGGTTTGCTTGCGCGCCGCGTCGATGATGAGGACGGCAGCTTTCTTTTGTTCGCGCAACGAGTGGCGCGTAATCAGCGTTGACGTTGCTTCGGCGTCATCGAGCGCACCAATCACTGCGGTCATCGCTTCGTTGAGCTGCTGTGGCGCGACGGGCTGGCGCAGATAGGCGCTGATGCCGTTTTCTCGGCAGGTAATGGCATCGCCCGGTTTGCCGTCGTGCGCGAGCATGATAATCGCCGTTTGCCGAAGTGCTTCGTGCTGCTTAATGCGAAACGCGAGAAGAAAACCATCCTGCGCTGCCAGCGTATTGGCGGTGATCACCAATGGTATCGGGTTGTCCTCCTTGGCCTGTCGGATCAGCAACTCAAGCGTCACGTTGGCGTTATCAGCCTCGCGTGGAGCCATGCGCCAGCTCTTGGCCATCTCGGCGAGTTGCTTGCGCTCTTCGGTATTGGTACTGACAATGAGTACCGGAAGCGCCGTCAGTGTGACAAACGTAGGTCGTGGCTTGTGTGGTTTGGCGTCGTCGAACGGAAACGCGGCCGTGAATTGATAGCTGGTGCCGTGCATACGTTCGTTGATATCAAGGCGTGTGTCGGATTTTCCGGTCGCGCTGTCAATGTCGTCGACCAGAGCACGCACAATGTGCCGCGCGATGGCCAGTTGCATGGTGGCCGACGGCGGCAGGAGTTTGGCGCGCGAGGCACCGGTGCGAACCAGCTGCTCAATGGTAAACGACAGGTGAATACGCCCGTCGGCGGTGTATTCGGGCGACACCGACAGCGTGACTTCAGGCGGCGTGTCACTTTGGCCGGTTTCGGCATCGACTATCGGGAAGACGACGATCGCACATTCGACAAGATTTCGCAGCGCCAATGTCAATCGTACCGCATCCCCGGTGAGCGGCTCAGGCACGTCTTGTTCAATCCGAACTTTCAATTTCACGCGCCGCAGATCTGCCATTGGCGCAACAATCGCCACCATCGCGGCAACGCACTCGCGCAGCTTGAAGGGGGCAGGATTGAGTGTCACTTGCCCGCCTTCGATGCGCGAAAAATCGTGCAGACCCGCAACTGCGTCGAATGCAGAGCTGGTCGCCGCTTCGACGCGGCGAAACTGATCAAGCAGCTGGCTGGGCATTTCCATTTGTTCGGCACGATGAACGGCGGAGCCAGCCGATTCGTAAGCAATCACCAACTCGCGTGCAATTTTTTCAATCAGTGCCATTTGATGGGCAATCATCGCCTCTGATGGTGCTGCTGCTGTGGCTTTTGCTTCGCGTGGTGCTGTCAAGTGAAACAAGTGCAGGCGCCCGGCGATGCCTTGCTCGCCATCGACAGCGAGCGATGCCTGCACGATCGATTCACCGCTGCCGAGTTGGAAGGTCAGCTCGTCGCGCTGGTTACTTCCGCTTCCAGCATCGAGAGGAAAGTAAATCGGGCCGATGCGTTTTTGCGTCGATTCTGATGCGGACTCGAACAGTGTCGCGCAACTGGTGCCGACCAACGACTGTGGTGCTTCCTTGATATCGAACAGGCGACAGAACGCGTCGTTCAACATCTCGACGCTGCCATCAGCACTTTCCACCACGCACGCATCGGTGACGTTTTCCACCAAATCGAGCAAATGCGTGCCTTGCATGTTGGCGGCTGCTTCGTTTGCTTTTTCGAGCGACAGGTCGCGCAGCCGACGCCGACACTGGTGGGCTTGCCGTTGGCGGCGGTGACGGCGGCGAGCTTGGCTTCCATCGGCACAATGTCATTCGCCAATGCTTGGCGAGCCACAATATCAATTTCCATGCGGTGTGAGATGGTCTTGGCGTCGACCAACCGTTTGAACGCCTGCTCAAACCGGGCGCGATCGCGTACCGCGACGATGGTGGCGAACTTCCACTCGTCAACGGCGTCGCGCACCGTGGTCGTGGCGCGTCCTGCGAGCGCTTGCGCCGCCGCGGTCGCGGCGATCACTTTGCCCTCGAGGCTCAATTCGAAAATAGGCTCGTCGAGCGCGTTGAGCAGTCCGGAAGGATTCTTCATGCCCGTGGATTCATGAATTTGACGCTCACGCCTTGAAGTGTTGGCAAAGTGGTTCGTCCGCCGGGGCGGCGATCACTGCTGGCAGCAGCGACTTGGCGATGGTTTTGCCCAATTCAACGCCCCACTGATCGAAGCTGTCCAAGTGCCACATCACACCCTGGGCGAATACCTTGTGTTCATACAGCGCAATCAAGGCACCGAGGTGAAAGGCGTCGAGGCGTGTGAGCTCGATGAGTGACACCGGACGACGACCTTCATGGATCTGATGTGCGGGCAATCCGCTGCTGCGATTGCCTTGCCACAACGCGTTAGCTTGCGCAAACGCATGGGCAAGTAGGCGCTGATGCTGCGACAGCGACTGGCCGTCGCGTTCACGCACGATGATGATGTCACTGGAAATGGCGTCCGTGCCCTGATGCAGCAACTGATGAAACGAGTGTTGCCCATTAGTGCCAGCCTCGCCGAATATCACCGGGCAGGTTGGATAGTCAATGCGATTGCCGTCGCAATCAACCGCTTTGCCGTTGGATTCCATTTCGAGTTGCTGCAAATGCTTTGGCAGCAGCGAAAGTCGTTCGGCGTAGGGCAGGATGGCGTGGGCAGCGATACCCTCGAAATTGCGATTCCACACACCGACCGCCGCAAGCAGCAACGGAAGGTTTTGCTCAAATGGCGCGCTGGCGAAGTGGGCATCCATCGCACAAGCACCGTCTTGCAGCGTGTGAAATTGTTCGTGACCAACGCCAATCGCGATGGGTAGGCCGACGGCCGACCAGATCGAGAATCGCCCGCCAACGCCGACCGGAAACGTGAACGTGGATTCGGCCAGATAACCGCAGCGGCGCGCTTCATCCGGGTTGGCGGTGATAGCGACAAACTGTTGCGGGAACGCGTCGTCACCCGCGCCGGCTTGAAGCCAGGCGCGCACGGCGGCCGCGTTGATGCTGGTTTCTTCCGTGGTAAACGTTTTTGAAATCACCACCACCAGCGTCGTGAGCGGTGACAGCGCGGCCGTGACATCGTCGAACGCGGCACCATCGATGTTGCACAAAAAATGAATACGCGGATCATCGGCAACGCGCCTCAGCGCATTGACCGCGAGTTGCGAGCCTAGCGCTGAGCCACCGATGCCGATGACGATCACATCGGTGTAGCGTTTGTCCGCGTGGCTGCGCGCCGGGTTGCGACCCTCGCGAACGGCGCTCACAAACGCATCGAACGCCTGCATCGAACGATTCGCCGCGCGCGACAAGGTGTGTAGTACGGGCCGCTGTTCGGTGACGTTGACGGTGCGCCCGGCGACGAGGTCGCGGCACTGATCGGCCAACGCGATTTCAGCGGCAAGCTGAGCGAAGCACTCCATGGCGCGGCGCGTGACGCGCTGGCGGGACAAGTCCAAGGTGATGCCACAGGCGACGATGATCTCCGGACGAGCAAGCGCGGCGTCGGCGTGCGGGGTGCCTGATTGCGCCAGATTGGCGAGGGCGTGCCACGCAGCAGTGCCTTGAGGTCTGGTCATGAGTTAAATAGGGTGTCGCGCGAAGTGTGCGTGTTGTTGAAGCCGTTTGAGCGTCATTATAGTGACGCGGAGTGCTATTCGCGCCGTTGACGCAGGTGGTCGCATCCGACCATAGTCGTTGGGGCGCGGCGATCGGCGTTTCGACGCTGTCATGGCGCGTTGCGGCATTCCACGACTCGGTTAAACTAGGAAAAACCACGGACAACCATGGCCACTCCTGCGACGAAAACTGCGACGAAAATAGAAGCGCCAAAGCTGGTTCCGGTCTCGCAGCGCGGCAACGCGCCGGAGCGGCGCCTGACCTTCAAAGAGGTCATCGATGCGTTGGTCGAGGACGGCTTTGTCAGCGCGCCCGACGCTGATCGCATCTTCAAGGAATATTGCGCCAACGGTAGCGATGCTCACCCGCTGATCGCCCTGTCGACAGCGAAGATCAAGTCGGCCAAGCCGCCGTATCGCAATCTTGACATCGGCACGCTGACCGAATGGCTGGCTGGGCGGCTTGGCTTGCCCTACTACCACATCGACCCGCTCAAGGTCGATATGCGCGCGGTCACCGACGTGATGTCGTCCGACTATGCGGCCAAGCGCAACATCTTGTCCGTCGAAGTGCGCGGCAAGACGGCTGTCATCGCGACGGCCGAGCCATACATAACGGCGTGGCAAAAAGACTTGGGCGAAATGCTGCGCCTGTCGTTCACGGTGGTGTTTGCCAACCCACAGGAAATCACCCGCTACATCGGTGAGTTCTACAACCTGTCGAAGTCGGTCAAGCGTGCCGAAAAGGCCGGTGTCGGCAATGCCGGGCTGAACAACTTTGAGCAACTGGTCGAGATGGGCAAGAGCGGCCGCACGCTCGATGCCAATGATCATCACATCGTCGTACTCGTCGATTGGCTCTGGCAGTACGCGTTTGACCAGCGCGCATCCGACATTCACCTCGAGCCGCGCCGCGAAACCGCCACGGTGCGTTTTCGTATCGACGGCGTGTTGCACGAGGTGTACCAGATGCCCGCCTCGGTGGCCACGGCGGTGACAGCGCGTATCAAGATTCTGGGGCGCATGGACGTGGTGGAAAAGCGCCGGCCGCAGGATGGCCGCATCAAAACGCGTACGCAAGACGGTATGGAGATTGAACTTCGGTTATCGACGATGCCGACCGCGCACGGCGAAAAGCTCGTCATGCGCGTGTTCGACCCTGAAGTGTTGGTGCGAGACTTTACCGAACTCGGTTTTACGCCTGAGGATGACACCAAGTGGCAGGAATTGATCAAACATCCGGGCGGCATCATTCTGGTGACGGGACCCACCGGTTCTGGTAAGACCACTACGCTGTACACAACGCTCAAGCAACTCGCCACACCTGAGGTCAACGTTTGCACGATTGAAGACCCGATTGAAATGGTTGTGCCAGCGTTTAATCAAATGCAGGTGCAGACCAACATTGGCTTGGGATTCGCCGAGGGCGTGCGCGCGTTGATGCGGCAGGACCCGGACATCATTATGGTTGGCGAGATTCGCGACCTGCCGACTGCCGAAATGGCGATTCAATCGGCTCTCACGGGACACTTGGTGCTTTCAACGTTGCACACCAACGACGCACCGACAGCGGTCACGCGCTTGCTCGATCTTGGCGTACCGGCGTATTTGTTCAATTCCACGGTGTTGGGCGTGATGGCGCAACGGCTGGTGCGCACGCTCTGTCCTCACTGCAAGGAAAAAACACCCTTCACCGACGCCAATGGCCACCGCCTGTGGCATTCGCTGGTCTCACCGTGGAAAGGCGAGCCGCCCAAAGACGTGTATCGGCCGGTAGGCTGTATCGAGTGCCGCAACACCGGTTACATGGGGCGCATGGGCATCTACGAAATTTTGCTGATGAACAACGAATTAAAACGCATGGTCAACGAGCATGCCGATATCGTCGCCATTACCGAGCAGGCCTACAAGTCGGGCATGAAGCCGCTGCGTCTGTCGGGTGCGATGAAGGTCGCACAGGGGCTCACCACCATTGACGAAGTGCTGAAGGTGGCCCCGCTGGCCGGATAGCGTGCGCCGTGTGCGTCGGCGTTTACTCGATAGCCCGGCTCGTTAAGTGCCCAGCTCAGGCGGCCGCTGCGCCTGTCGCAGGGTTTCGCAGCGCACCGGAAAGTTTCCGCTAATTCGATCATTGAAGTAGTGTCGCAGGGTGATCGAAATGGTGCGAAACGCGAGCTCATCCCACGGAATCTCTCCTTCTTCAAACAGCGCCACGTCGAGGCTTTCTGCGCCGGTGACGAAATCGATATCGGTCAGGCTGGCGCGATACAACATGTAGACCTGTGAAATGTCGGGTAACGAGAGGACGGTATACAGCCCGTCGAGCTGAATCCGCGCGCCCGCTTCCTCGAGCGTTTCACGCAGTGCACCACCTTCGAGCGTCTCACCTTCTTCCATGAATCCGGCCGGCAGCGTCCACTTGCCGTGGCGCGGTTCAATCGCACGTTTGCACAGCAGCACTTTGTCTTGCCAGACGGGCAGGGCACCCACCACGATTTTCGGATTGAAATAGTGGATGTGTCCGCAGTTGTCGCAAACATCGCGCAAGTGATCGTCGCCCACTGGAATCCGCTGCGCGATGCGCTCGCCGCCGCATTGAATGCAAAAGCGTGGTGCAATGTGACTCATGATCGGTCGGACGGTGCGCATCGCGCACCAGCGTCGCGCGATTGGTCAACACCCACGGCACACAAGGCGTTTTTCATAGTGGCGCATGGTAGCATACGGCACTTTTTTAACGTCTCATGTTCAGGACATCGACTGTGAAATTTCGCTTGTTTTTCAGACTGGCTGCGAATGTGGCTAACCGTGTAGCTGGGGTGGCCGCGCTACTCTACATATCAACCGCGACCGCGCAAATTGTCGTTGTGCTCAACTCCGGAGACGGCACTGTGAGCTTGATTGATCGCGTCACCAAACAGGAAATCAAGCGCTTTCCGGTGGGCAAGGAGCCGCATCACTTGATGGCCACGCCGGACGATCAGTTTCTCATCGTTGCTAATGCTGTCTCCAACGATTTGGTGTTGCTCGATCCCAAGACGGGAGACATCAAGCGCCGCATCGACAAGATTTCCGACCCGTATCAGATTGGATTTTCCCCCGACAAGAAGTGGTTTGTGTCGGCGTCATTCAGGCTTAATCGTACCGATATCTATGACGGTGACTTCAAGCTCGTCAAGCGGCTCGCGACTCCAAAGGCACCGTCGCACTTGGCATTTACATCTGACAGCCAACTGGTGTTCCTGACGTTGCAGGATTCCAATCAACTCGCCGCCATTGACCTAACAACGCAGACGCTCAAGTGGACCATGCCCGTCGGCAATACGCCTGCCGGTGTGTGGGTCACACCTGACGATAAATATGTGTTGATTGGCATCACCGGCGCTGACTACGTCGAGGTCGTCGACTGGCGCACACAGACGAGTGTGAAAAAAATCAAGACGGGCAAAGGCGCACATAACTTTATTGCGATGGGCGATGGCAGACGGATATTGGTCAGCAACCGCGTATCAAACACGGTCAGCATCATCGACCAGACAACGCTTGAAGTGATCGACACCATCAAGGTCCCGGGTGGGCCGGATTGCATGGAACTCACAGCCGACGGAAAGGAATTGTGGGTGACCTCTCGATGGGCAAAGAAAGTCACCGTTATCGACATGGCGACCAAACAGATTGCCAAACAGATCGCGGTGGGTGCGTCGCCACACGGCATTTATTTCACGAGCCACGCGGCGCGCAAGTAATGGCCACGCGGTGCCGCCGCTGGGGATGTCTGGTGTTGCTATCGGCGATGGCAACCACCGCGATGGGCGAGCAATGTAAAGGCACGCTTTATCTCACCATCGACACCGGCCACATGGCACCCGCCGAGGAAATGGCGGCGATACTCAAGAAACATCAGGTCAAAGCCACGTTTTTTCTGGCCAATGAAAAAACGCAGCGCGGCGATACCTCCCTCGATGCTTCCTGGAGCACGTACTGGAAGGCGCGTGCCGATGAGGGTCATGCGTTTGGTTCGCACACATGGCGGCATTGGTATTTTCGCGCTGACATCGGCTCGGACAAGGTGCGCTATGTGCCATGGGGCAGGTCGGCGGGAGAAACGCTCGACGCCGCCGCCGTGTGCAACGAAATTCGCAAGAGTGGCGACGCATTCCAAGCAATGACTGGTCGCGCGCTCGATCCGATCTGGCGCGCACCGGGCGGCAAGTTGACGCCTAACACCCTCAAATTTGCCGAGGCGTGCGGCTACCGTCATGTGGCCTGGTCGCCCGCCGGCTTTTCGGGCGATGAGTTGCCGAGCGACAAATTCCCGAGTGACGCGCTGATCGCCACTCAGCTAAAGAACATTCGCGATGGCGACATCCTGCTTTGGCATTTGGGGATTTGGTCGCGCAAAGACGCGTTGTACCCGAAACTCGACGACCTGATTGTCGGCCTGAAGGCAAAGGGCTATTGCTTTGCACGTATTCCTGAGCACCCAACGTATCGTCTGGCACGGCCGTGATTGAATTCATCGCCAGACTATTTGCCGAGCTTCATCAACACGTCTTTGAATCCGGCGTGTTGCCGGTGTTGTATGCGCTCGACTTGGCCGGTGACGCCGAGCGCGCGTTTGACGCCACTGAATTTTTTCTGATTGGTGCCATAGAAATTACGTTGCTGGCGATGGTGCTCGGCGCGCTGGAAAAATGGCGACCGCTGGAAGCGCAAACGCACGTCGCGTGGAAAAAAATCGACACGCTCTACACGATGTTGCACCGGCTGGGGTTCATCCCGCTGTTGTTGTTTTTCATGTTGGTGCCGCTGTTTGATGCGCTCGATGGGATGCTGCGTATGCACGACCTCATTCCGCCAAACATCGAAGATGCGCTGCCTTGGTTGAACAGTGCACCGCTCTGGTCATTCATTTTTTATCTGGTGTTGCTCGATTTCGTCGCCTACTGGTTGCATCGCGGTCAGCATCATTTCAATTGGTGGTGGTCGCTGCATTCGTTGCACCACTCACAGCGCGAGATGAGTTTTTGGACTGATGATCGCAATCATCTGCTTGATGACGTGTTGATCGACAGTGTCAATGCGCTGGTGGCGCTGATGATTGGTGTGCCTCCCGCACAGTTCATCGCGTTGGTGGTCGCATCGCGCGTGGTCGAAAGTTTCTCGCACGCTAACCTGCGGGTGAACTTTGGTCGCTTCGGTGAGTATCTGTTGGTCAACCCGCGCTTTCACCGCGTCCACCACGCCATCGGCTTGGGGCACGAGGGGCGCACGCAAGGCTGCAATTTTGCGGTGTTGTTTCCGATCTGGGATGTGCTGTTTGGTACGGCTAACTTTGATCGCATTTATCCCGCGACGGGGGTGCGCGACCAACTTGATGGGCGCGACTACGGCGACACGTTCTGGCGCCAGCAGTGGTTGGGGTTACAGCGATTGTTGTCGGCACAGCGCTAGTACGCGGGTCAGCAACAATCAAAAGTCCAGATAGTACGCGCGTTTTCAGGCTGTTTTGCCTCAAACGCCGCGCCCAGAAATGAGTTTCACCGCTGACACTTTGTGCACGCTTGATGCCGCGTCCAATGAAAAGCCCGAGAAAGATTTCTCTCCTCGGGCTGTAGCTCCGCTCTCAGGGTGGCCTAACGCTCCGCGGTGCTGCCTGCTCGCCACTGGCGAGCGTTCGCTGCCTGTGTGCCGTTAAGCGGCGCAGGGCGAGTGAGGACGCCGCTGCCTGCATGCCGCCGTCGGCGGGATTACGGGTCGCGATAAACCAACGATATCAGGCCATTTTCTGGCCGGAGTTGTGCCGACATGTTGACTCCCTTTCTGGGTGCTCGGTGTTGCCCGCATATATTTTTTATTGTGCTTCTCGTGCGTGCGAAACATCTACAAAGAACTGCAATTGCCGGTCGCGCATGTTTGGCGGGTTCACCACAGTTGCGATCTCGCTGAGGGGCAAGTTTCGACTACTTTACGCCCTCTCGTCAATGATGATGGTGGCGTTTCATTGGCCGGAACACGCGGACGCGACATGTCATGGGATAAGGCTGCCGTTGTGAGCAGCACGGTAAAGCACGGGATAATTGGCACTGTGCGCCTAAGGCAGCGTTGTCCGCGCGCAGTACGACGCCAACGCCGACCTTCAACCCAAACCTTGCCCACCTAAATGTCCGACGCCGCACCATCAACCCCGCTGGGTCCGGCGCTGCCGGTCGCCGACATCGAATCCCTCGACCACGAAGGCCGAGGCGTCGCGCATGTCGACGGCAAGGTGGTTTTCGTTGCTGGTGCGTTGCCAGGCGAATTGGTCGTCTACCAGCCGTTGCGCAAGAAGAAAAATTTTGAAACCGCAGCCTTGATTGAAATCAAGAAGGCCTCGCCGCAACGCGTGGTGCCGGGCTGTGCGTTCTATTCAATTTGCGGCGGATGTGGATTGCAGCACGCTGACTTGCGTTTGCAGGTCGCGTCGAAACAACGTGTGCTGGAAGACAACCTCGAGCGCATCGGCAAAGTGGTGCCAGAGTGCATCCTGCCGCCGATCTACGCCTCACCGTGGGAGTACCGACATCGCGCACGTCTGTCGGTGCATTACGTGGCCAAGAAGGGCGGTGTGCTGGTCGGCTTTCGCGAGAAAAAATCGAGTTACGTTGCCGATATGCAATCGTGCGAAGTGCTGGCCGGTGGCATCGGCAGGTTGATTGCGCCACTGCGCATACTGATGTCATCGCTCGATGCCAAAGACCGCATGCCGCAAATCGAGTTGGCGGTAGGCGAGCGCGTCACCGCGCTGGTGATTCGCAATCTCGACGCCGTGTCGGCAGGTGACGAAGCCAAACTGGCCGCGTTTGCCGACCGGTATCGTGCAACGCACCGCATTCAATGGTGGCTGCAGCCCAAGGGTCCTGAGACGGCCTATCCGTTTTATCCGCTCGACATGCCAGAACTGACCTACTTGCTTCCGGAGTTCGGACTCGAAATTGTGTTTCGACCAACCGAGTTCACCCAAGTCAATCATCAGGTAAACCGCTTGATGGTGGAACGCGCGGTTGACTTACTCGACCCTCAGCCGGGCGAATCCATCGCGGATCTATTTTGCGGGCTGGGCAATTTCACCTTGCCACTCGCGCGGCGCGGCGCGAAAGTGATCGGCGTGGAAGGGAGCGCGTCGCTCACCGCGCGCGGTGAGGACAACGCGCGGCGCAATGGCTTGCAAGGTGCGGTTTCATTTTTTGCCGCCGATTTATACACCGACCAGGAAAGCGCCATGGCGCGCGTGCCGAGCGTGTCGAAAATGCTTATCGACCCGCCGCGCGATGGCGCGCTCGAAGTCTGCAAGTTGCTCACGCCGGAAGCGCGGCCCGAATTGACGCGGCTGGTCTATGTCTCGTGCAGTCCGTCCACACTTGCGCGTGACGCGGCGGTGCTGGTGAATGTGAACGGCTTTCGACTCACTGCAGCCGGGGTGGTGAACATGTTTCCGCACACGGCGCACGTTGAGTCGATCGCCGTGTTCGAGCGGTAGAGAAGCCCGTGATGGAATGAAAACGGCCACTCTCGGTGGCCGTTTTTCTTCCATCGCCCTTTGCGGGAAAATGATGGAGGGTGAGGGATGTTGTTCAGTCGTTACTGGTGAATCCCAACAGCGCCAACAGGTTAGCGAAGATGTTGTAGATGCTCAGATATATCGCCAGCGTCGCCGAGACGTAATTGGTCTCGCCGCCGGTGATGATGCGATTGATGTCATACAGCAGAAACGCCGAGAAAATAGCGATCGCCATGACCATGATGGTCAGCGTCAGCGCCGGAAGTTGGAAAAAGATGTTGGCGAACGCGGCGACCAGCAAAATGATCACGCCAACAAACAAGAACTTTCCCATATTTGTCAAATCACGCTTGATCGTGGCCGCGAGTGCCGACATGCCGAAAAAGATGATGCCGGTGCCGCCCGCAGCGAGTGCGATCATCTGTCCGCCGTTGGCCAAGCCCAGGGTGCGACCGATCAAGCCCGACAGCATCAGTCCCATGAAGAACGTGAACGCGAGCAGTAACACCACGCCCCAAGCGCTGTTCTTGGTCTTTTCAATACCCCAGAAGAAGCCGAACGCGATGGCGAGAAAGGCGATAAAGCCGATGACCGGCGAGCCAGCGAAGAATGAAAACTTCATCGACGTGCCGATAAATGCACCGAGCACCGTCGGCACCAACGACAGGCCAAGCAGCATGTAGGTGTTGCGAAGCACGCGATTCTGCGCCGCGCCGATGGTTTCAACCGACGATGGCGACGACGGCGATGTGACTGGAAGATCGTTTTGCATAGCGTTTTCCTTTTTTTGAATACCCCGAGCATGTCGGACAACGCCGACACCGCAAAGTTGCGTTGGGGGTCGGCGGGATTTCGACAAGGATTAGTCTACGGTAATTGAGCCGCAAGTGCAGCCGCCCCTTTGGCGGCCCTCGTTCGACCTCACGTCACCACGGCGGGTGGGTAGACGATGATAAAATGCGCGGGCAAGGAAGTGTGCTCCAGTTGAGGCGGTAGAAGTGAAAGCAAACTGCTTTGCTTTCACCCGCCGAGACGAGTTGGGCTTGCAGGCGAAACCCAAAGATTGAGTTGCATTTGGAAGTGTGGCCGAGTGGTTTAAGGCACTGGTCTTGAAAACCAGCGATGGCGCGAGTCATCCGTGAGTTCGAATCTCACCGCTTCCGCCATAACATATCCTAACTCATTGTTATAAAAGGTATTTTATAACGTTACTATTATTTACCCCCGAGACTACCCCCGTCTTAGACCGGCCAGCCAAGCCCAGCCCGGCCAGCCGGCGGTGACCAAAACAGCATCGCGGTGGGCAAGGTAGCCACCGTTGCTCCGATCGGGAAGGCGAAAGCAGCCTACAACCGCGCGGAGTACCTGCCTGAGCGCAAAGCCATGATGCAGCAATGGGCGGACTATCTGGATAAATTGAAGGCGGGTGCGGAGGTGATTTCTTTGCACGGGCAAGCAGCTTGACGGTTTTTCGTACAAGGCTGTTTGCTGCGGCTCGATCCCAATCTAAAGTCTTCCTGCGCTATAGGATGTAAAATGAAGCTAAGGAAACGCCGATCAAATGAGTTTTTGCGCGACCGACTCTGACGGCGCAAGATTTCCGGCACGCGCCAGCGCCGCCACATGCAAATTTTAGTCAACTGCGCAGTTTTCTCATCGCTTTTCCCGGTTGTGCCTCATGTTTTGCTGCATTTCGTCCTTCTTCGCCCGCTATGGACACAACTTGCCCCGGACCATATACAAATTACTCAAGGCAAACAGCTGTTGTCGTCAGTCGCACAGTAACGCTTACTGAAAAAATCTGATCCGCATCGGGAAGTAAAAACAAGAATGTTAGGGAGTGGCGTCATGTCGAAAAAAAATGTCTTTGCCGCGTTCAACACTTGGCTTGCAGTTGCTGCTGTTATCACCCACTCGGTTGGGTGGGCGCAGACACCTACTCTCGTAACGCCGATACTTCCGGCGGCGAGCTATGGGCAAGCCTACGCCAATAACCTTTTATTGGGTGGATCGCCCGCA
>JBCKPM010000050.1:0-13055 GCA_038901675.1 Usitatibacteraceae bacterium
CGGCAACAATCGCGCGGTGTGCTTCCATGCTGAGGCGGACTACCAGTTCTATTTGCACTACCTCAAGGAGTTTGCCGACCAATTCGGCTGCGCGGTACACGCCTACGTGCTCATGACCAACCACGCGCACCTGCTGCTCACCCCCGCCAAGGCAGAAAGTGCGGGGCTGCTCATGAAACACCTCGGCCAACGCTACGTGCAGTACATCAACCGCACCTACCAGCGTACCGGCACCTTGTGGGAAGGGCGCTTCCGATCCTGTCTGATGCAGACCGAAGACTACCTGTTGGCCTGCTACCGCTACATCGAACTCAACCCGGTGCGCGCGGGCATGGTGATGAAGCCACAGGACTATCGCTGGTCAAGCTATCATGCCAACGGCTTGGGCCGCGCCGATGCGTTGATCACGCCACACGATCAGTATCGACGACTGGCACGCACCGACGCAAAACGACGAGAGGTCTACAGAGGTTTACTTCGCGCCCACGTCGACGAGGCGCTGGTGGACGAAATCAGAAGTGCGACCAATGGCAACTATGTACTCGGTGGTGTGCGGTTTCAGAAGCAGATGGCGAAGGCGCTGGGGAGAAGGGTGGTGCGGGGCGTGTCAGGGCGGCCTTCAGCGTCCGCACTGGATGACGAACGATAAGGTTTGCTGTGAAAACAGTGGTCTGTCCCCTATTGTCAATTACTATTATTATTTCTTCGAAAAGAGTTCGCAAGTGACCCATCGACGCATCGTCTTAGATGCAAATGTTTTGATCGACGCAATTTTTGTCCCGGGATCTTTTTCTCATCAACTTCTATTCACCCAAGCTGGTAGCGACTTACAACCACGATTTATTGTCTGCAAATCGGTTGTTGACGAGGTTGAACAGCGCTTGAAGCAAGCGGAGCACAGAATTGGAACCGATTTAAGATTGTTCCTCACGCGTGTACTTTACGCCAAAGGTTTCTTAGTGGTCGACGCATTGTCCGTTGGGAAATCAAGAATGATTGGAATCAATCGAGCAGACTCCTATTTGGTCGATGACGCAATTGCACTGGATGCGGACATCTGCACCAAGGACATTGGGGATATTCGCGGCGCAGCGGTGTTGGGATTGCGCGTGTCCACTCCGCGAGAACTTCTTGGTCTTGGAATGCACACACTATCTGGTGGCTTCTATGCGGGACGGACAAATGGCACTTGGCTATTCTTGGGAAGTCTCAATGATCCCGTTCGCTCGTTCCCGAGATCGGATTCGCGAGTCTACCTCTTGGACCAACCTGGCATAGGTGGACTCTTTATTGATCTACAAGAACGGGAATTGCGATTTGAACTGGATTGGGGATCCATTGCGTCAGTTGCATTGCCTGAGGACGCGACTGCTCTAAATGTTTGTCTAACGTATCGATCGAATCAAGAGCTGATTATCCAAACCGGTATTAATGGCCCAGAAAGGCGTGTCAAGATCGGCAGTCCAACCCACGAGGGCACTATTGGCGGAGTGAGTATCGGGCATGATCGCGAGGGCAAGCGGCACCCCAACTGCTGCATACGAGATTGTTCGTCGCTCTCAATTTATTTACCTACTCGTAAGGCGAGAAACAATTTACTTAGAGGAGATGCGTCGTCTTCCCAACTTGAGAGATTGTCAGTGGAAGATGCTTTCGTAATGTTTGCTGAATAATAGGGGACAGACCACGATTATTTTCTGTTAGAGTGTCGTTTTCCTCCTCCTCTCGACCCCATGCCCCGCCGCGCTCGTCTCTCCCTCCCCGGCATTCCTTGGCACATCATCCAGCGCAGCAACAATCGCGCGGTGTGCTTCCACGCTGAGGAGGACTACCATAATCTAAGGGGTCAGCGTCAATTGTTTTTCAACACAATTGACGCTGACCCTTATCGCACTTATCGCAACCACTTATCGCAACCAGAATACCTCGGGTAAAGCGCCGCCATGCTTCGCGTATCCCCCGCCTCTCGTCTTGAATTCGTGATCCCGGCTATTGGTTACTTGACTACGCAAGCGCATCCACCCTGGCCTGAAAGCCAATCGGATTCATCGCCTCGCTCTGGTCGATGATCGCGACGACCAGCGATGATGGTATGCGGAGGCTCCAGACATGACCCGGGTCGCTGAGTTGGGTTAAGCGCAGATCAAGGAACGGTTCCGCAGAAACAACGGATGAACAAAACGCGCACAGCAGCGGCACCGTCGACGCCGTTGGGACGGTTTGCAAATAGCCTTCCAGTAACTGGTGATAGGCGTCGTCCATCGTCGAGTTGAACACGATGCAATAGGAACCGTCACTCATATAACCCCCGTGGTGATTGTCAGGCAATGGTAGCGCTCCGAGCGCAGCAAGCGCCATATTGCGCTTCTAATGCGAAGCTGGGTTGCGTTCGCTCATGTTTACGTCCGCTGTACCGGATCGGTAGCAGCATGCACCGTCGTTTCTTCCCAGCGCCATTTTGCCGGCACCGCTACGACAGTTCAACTCATCGCCTTGCCAAACCGCTTCTTCCCGTCGCCGCGATCATTGAACGCGATGCCCTTGGTCATCCACTTCGATGCCGGCGCGCCTTCGAGGAGGTGATGGAAGTATTGCTGGGTACGCAGCGCTGCACATTTGCCTCTCCGGCCGACGGTTTGAGGGGCGTTTGCGTGGCGTCACGGCTGGCGTCACGGCTTTACCATCACCCGGAAATGCACTATCCTGATCCCCGTCCGCAGCGACCTTGGGTGTACATGCGTAAAGTCCTGTTCATATTTGGCCAAATGACTGACAGTGATGTCGACTGGCTCGCCGATGCGGGCGAGCGTGTTCACGTCAAAGTCGGCACGATATTGATCGCCCATAACTCAAGGGTTGATCACATCTACTTTCTGCTCGATGGTCAGCTCGCCATTCGCACCGGGGCGGGGGTGGGCATTGCGTCGCTGGAGAGTGGCGAGATCGTCGGCGAGATGTCGTTGGTCGATCCTGCGCCGACCACGGTTTCAGTCGAAGTCACCATGGACGCCACGTTGCTGCAGATTGCTGACGGGGTCATCCGCGACAAGCTTCGCAGTGACCCGATGTTCGCGGCGCGATTTTATTTTGCGCTGTGCATTTTTTTGGCCGATCGCATGCGCAACACCACCATGCGATTGGGCTACGGCGAAGCCGCAGCCGATCCGCATGCCAAAGATGAGTTGAACGAGACACTGCTGGATACCTTTCACATTGCAGGCGCTCGCTTCGATCGACTGTTGAAAAGGCTGGCGGGTTAGTCATGGTGCCCATGACCAGCGAAATGTAGTCAGCATGATCACCGAGCGCAATCAACTTTTTCGAAAAACCGCCCTTGAACGATTGTCCTCGCCGGACCAATTGGACGAGCGCCTGACCCTGGTGTCCTACCGCCCGTGGATCAAGCGCTGGCTGCCTGCGTTGGTCGCGGTGATGGTGGTGTATTTGATCTGGATGGCGGGGGCCGTGTGACGGCGGCAGCATTGGCATCTGACGCGCCGTCAACGTTCACCAGTACACGTCTTCATCGAACCCCCACCATTCTTCAATTAGAGACGGTGGAATGTGGCGCGGCGTCGTTGGCGATGATTCTCGCCCACTACGATCGCCACGTGCCGCTGGAGAAGTTGCGCGTCGAATGTGGCGTCAGTCGGGACGGCACCAAGGCCAGCAATCTGTTGCGCGCGGCGCGTCTGGAAGGCCTGCTGGCCAAGGGTTATCGCAAGGAGCCCGCCGAGTTGGCCTCGGTAGCGCTGCCGGCGATTGTTTTCTGGAATTTCAACCACTTTGTGGTGCTCGAGGGTTTTCGCGACGGCAAGGCGCACTTGAACGATCCTGCCCAAGGTCGGCGTGTGGTGGATGCCGAGGAGTTCGATCGCAGCTTCACGGGCATCATCCTCGTTTTCGAGAAAGGTCCCGACTTCCAACCCGGCGGCGCGCGGCCATCGGTCGTGCGATCGCTCAAGCAGTTCTTTGTCGGACTCGAACGTGCGTTGATGGTGCTGGTGGCGCTTGGTTTGATGTTGGTGCTGCCCGGCGTTTTGCTGCCGATGTTGTCGAGCCGATTTATTGATGAAGTGCTGGTGGCCGAGGTAAAGGGGCTCGCCGTACCGCTGCTGCTGGGGATGGCGCTCACGGCCATCGTGCGCGCCATCTTGGAATGGCTGCAGTCGCAGTACCTGAGCCGCACGCACGCCCGCAAGGCGCTTGACCTGTCGAGTCAATTTTTCTGGCACGCCTTAAGGTTGCCGGCAGAGTTCTATACACAGCGCTCGGCGGGTGAGATTGCATCGCGGGTGAGCCTGAACGAGCAGGTCGCGCACATACTGTCGAGTGAATTGAGTCAACTGCTGTTGAGTCTATTCACGGCGAGTTTTTTTCTGATTGCGATGTTCTGGTACTCATGGCAGTTGTCGCTGATTGCCGTCGTTGCTGTGGGGCTGGAGTTGCTCATCTGGCGCATCATCTCCGAGCGAACCGCCGAACTCTCGCAACGGATGTCAGTGCAAAACGGGCGACTCGCCAGCGCGTCGATTAACGGGCTGAGCAACATCGAAACCATTAAGGCTGCAGGACAGGATTGGGGACTTTTTTCCAAATGGATTTCACTGCAGACCCAAGTCGTGAATACCTCGATCAAGGTGCAAAGCATCGGCATCACGCTCGGTCAGGTGCCCGGCATTTTGGGGCTGGCAGTTAACATGACCATACTCGCCATCGGTGCGCTGCAAATCATGGAAGGCAAACTGACCATCGGTCAACTGGTGGCCTACCAAACGTTGCTCGCCGGGTTTGTCGCCCCCGCACACACTTTATTGTCGCTCAATCAAAAGATTCAATCCTTGCGCGGTGACATCGCGCGCCTTGAGGACGTGCTTCGCTACCCGGCCGAGGCGAAACGCGAAGTCGACGGTGTGGCATCGAACCAAAAGCTTCGGGGTGAGCTTGAACTGCGTGGCATCACGTTCGGCTACAACCGCAACGAGGCCGCCATTATCGATAACTTGTCGCTACGGTTGTCGCCGGGCAAGCGCATCGCACTGGTCGGCGGTTCCGGCAGCGGCAAATCGACCATCGCGCGACTGGTTGTCGGACTCTATCGTCCGTGGTCGGGCGAAGTGTTGTTTGATGGCAACCACCGCGAGCAATACCTACCAGCAGCGTTTGCGGCGTCGGTGACGATTGTCGATCAGGACATTTTTTTGTTCAACGGTACGATTCGCGAAAATCTCACCATGTGGGACAAGTCGATTTCCAATGAAGATTTGGTTGCGGCCTGTCGCGACGCTTGTATTCACGACGTCATCGTCGGTCGCAGCGGCGGCTACGACGCGATGATTGACGAAGGCGGACGCAACCTGAGCGGTGGCCAGCGACAGCGTCTTGAAATCGCGCGTGCGCTGGTTCGCAACCCGCGCTTGCTGATACTCGACGAGGCTACCAGCGCACTCGATGCGGCGACTGAGCGAACCGTCGAGGAAAATCTGCGGCGTCGCGGCTGCACCTGCTTGGTGGTTGCGCACCGGCTGTCGACAGTACGTGATGCCGACGAAATTTTGGTGCTCGAGGCGGGACGTATCGTGCAGCGCGGCACGCATGAAGCACTGGGAGCTGACGCGAATGGGCTTTACGCCAAGCTGATTGCCTCGGGATTGGGTTAGCCATGAACCAGTTCTGGCTTGATGATCAAGATGCAGTCTGGTATGTCGATGCTGGAACCGTCATGCTGTACCTCGCGACCAGCGATGGAGCCGAGCCGGAACAGCCGCGGCGATTCGTTTTCGATGTCCCGGCGGGATGCGCGATGGTGGCTGCGCGGAGCGGGTTGCCGTCCGGCATGGGCCTGCTGTGCCGAACGGTGGCCGACGCCGTGATTCGGCGCGAAGCGATTGCCACGCTCGACACGTTGGGTGCCGAGCCGAAACTGCGCATCGAAGAATGGATGAAGGGCGTCATGCGCGACCTCGACCCGAAAGGAGCGTGGCTCGCCGTAAGGCGCCGCCGCCCGCGCGGTGGTTTAGTGGGCGGAAACGAGGATACGCGGGTGTTTCACTCACGCGTGTTCACGTTCGCCGATATGGCGGTCGAGCGCATCATGATCAATGCGAAATTGGAGGACCAGCGCGAAGCAGAACGCCTGGCGCTCGAACAGGCAAACGACAAGTCCCGGTTTGCGGCGGCGATGGGGGAAATCTCCAAAGGCGTGTCACCGGAGGGCGATTTTGGCGCCCCCGGACCGAATGATGGTGTCGGCGAAGGATTGCTCGCAGCGTTTAGATTCCTCGAGCCATCACGCCGCGTGCGATTCGTTTCGTCGCGCGATGTCGGAAGCGCGGACGTGACTAATGAAACGGTCGAACTCATCGCCGAGGCGTCTGGATTGCGTGCGCGGCAAGTGTTACTGAATGGCAGCTGGTGGGACGAGGAAGGCGGACCGATGCTAGCGCGCTTGTCGGATAACGAATTGTCGGCTGGTGAGCCGCGACATTGGGTCGCGCTATTGCCGGGGCAAGTGTCGGGTTATCAAATCTTGTCGGATCGAGCCATGCGTGATGTGGCGTCGGGCAGCATCGTCACCGAGGCGATTGCGCATCGATTGGCACCGTTCGCCTACACTTTTTATCGCACCTTCCCGGAAGGAAAATTGAGTGCCCTCGATGTGGTTCGATTTGGTATCCAAGGCAAAGCGCGCGATGTTTGGGTGTTGCTCCTAGCCAGTTTTCTGGCCGGCATGCTCGGCCTGCTGGTGCCGGTGGTGAGCGGAAAGATTATCGATCGCGTCTTGCCGGCAAGCGACGTGATGCTGCTGTGGCAGTACATTTCCGGGTTGCTGGTGGCCGGCCTGTCGGTGCTGCTATTCGACACGCTGCGCACGGTCGCCATCCTGCGCATCGAGGCGCGTGCCGGTATCAGTGTTCACGCGGCGATTCTGGATCGCGTCATTTCGCTGCCTGTTACGTTCTTCCGCAAGTTTTCAAGCGGCGATCTTTCAGTGCGCATGGCGGCTGTTAACTCGATTCAACACGCCGTGACAGGTTCGACCATCGGCACCATCCTGACCTCCATCTTTCTGGTCAGCAATCTGGCCTTGATGCTTTGGTACAGCGTGCCGCTGACCATGGTGGTACTGGTGATGGTGGCAGTGCTGTTTGTTGTGTCTTCGCTGATCGGCTACCTGCGGTTGCAGCTTGCGCGCCAGATTGAAGACATCGGCGGCAAGATTCAGTCGCTGGTGTTCGAATACCTGTCTGGCATTTCGAAAATTCGCACCAGCGCATCGGAGACGCGTGCGTTTGTCAATTGGACCGACCGTTTCATCAATTTGCGACGCTTGCACGTTCGCAGCGAGTCGTTGGCCAATGCTGAGACGCTGGTGCTGAATATTTTGCTGCCCGCCATGCTGCTGATCGTCTACTACACCGCGTCACGCGCCAGCGGATCCGACGGCAATGGCGGACACTTCGCTACTTTCACGACAGGTGATTTCATCGCCTTCAATGCGGCGTTGTTTGCATTTGTCGGCGGTCTGTATGGGTTGATGACCACCGCGATTGACCTCGTGCAGTTGCTGCCGGTGTGGGAGCGTGCGCGACCGATCGTTGAAACGCTGCCCGAGAGCAGTGGCCGCAGCAATGCTAAACACGAGCCGCTCGGCAGCATTGAAATCGTCAATCTCGGTTTTCGCTACGCCGATGGCCCCAAGGTGCTGGACGACGTCAGTTTTAGCGTCGCGCCAGGCGCGTTTGTGGCATTGGTCGGATCAAGCGGCTCGGGAAAGTCGACGCTAATTCGACTGTTACTCGGTTTCGAACGTCCGACCACCGGCTCGATTTGCTACGACGGACACGATTTGGCGGGGTTGGATATGCGCCGCCTGCGCGCCCGAATCGGTACGGTCTTACAAGGCGGCGAGCTTTGGCAGGGCGATATTTACGCCAACATTGCCGGTGCCAACCGTATTCCTGTCGAAGATGTCTGGGAGGCGACCAGAATCGCCGGGCTCAGGGAGGATATTGAGCGCATGCCGATGGGGCTGTACACCACTATTGGCGATGGCGACAGCACGCTCTCGGGCGGGCAGCGTCAGCGCATTTTGATTGCCAGAGCGGTGGTTCACCAACCGCGCATCCTGTTGATGGACGAGGCCACGTCGGCGCTGGATAACCTGACGCAGTCGACGGTACAACGGGCGTTGTCCGAACTGAGTTGCACGCGCCTAGTGATTGCTCACCGGCTGAGTACGGTGCGGAACGCCGACGCGATTATCGTGCTCGACCAAGGCCGACTGGTTGAGCAGGGCACGTTTGACCAACTCGCCGGCAAATCCGGGCCGTTTGCCACGATGCTGCAGCGGCAACTTATTTGACAGGCGGGTGCCTGTCACGAGCCTTACGCGGGCTTCTTGCCGGAGGTGCCAGCCGATGCGACCTGGGTCTTGTCGGGCGTGAGCTTGGTTGCGGTGACGATGATCGACTCGATCGGACGCACGCCTGCATTTTGACCGGGCTTCAGACGCGTTGCCGTCACTGTAATCGATTCCACTTTGACGTTTTGGTTTCCCTGGCCGCCAGAAACGGAGTCGAGCGCGGCGTCAGTAATTTCACCGTCTTGGTTATGCGGTTGCTTGGTGTGATTGTCAGACATGTTGCCTCCAAAAATGTGAACCCGACCCACTTTGGGTAGCCGGGTGTCAGAAATACAACAGATGGGATTGTTTGTTGGCGGTTTTTTTAACTTCGTTGTGCGGTTGCAGCAAATTCCAAACCTCACAAGCCAATTTTTGCGCTCACACGCCGGTTTGTCAAGCGCGTGGTGCCGGAATGTTGCAACAGTGCGTGGACCGCCCCAACGCAGAAGTGATCCCAGTGTGACGTGGCGCACAAGCCGCGGCGTGGCGGCGGGTTGTGCGCGGCTCTGTTGGAGGCTATAAGCGGTCACTCCAGCTTGATGCCTTTCTTGGTGACCAGCGCCTTCATTTTTTCGAACTCGACTTTGATTTGCGCGGCAAATTGCGCCGGGGTGTTGCCGACCGGATCGGCACCTTGCGCGGCGAGCTTTTCCCTGACTGCAGGGTGATTGACTGCCTTGACGGCGGCGGCGGCGATCTTGTCGACGATGTCTTTCGGTGTCTTGGCGGGCAACACCAAACCGTACCATGCCGGGTCATTCACTTCGGGCATTTTCAATTCGGCAAATGTCGGTACGTTTGGAAAGTAGGACAACCGCGATGGTGCCGCGACGGCCAACAGGCGCAGTTTGCCCGCCTCGATTTGCGCTTTGGAAGAAGGCATGTTGTCAAACAACACCGGAACCTGTCCGCCAATCACATCGAGCACGGCCGGGCCCGCCCCTTTGTAGGGGATGTGAACCATTTCGGTGCCGGTCGCGATAAGGAACAACTCACCCATCATGTGGCTAATGCCGGCGGTGCCAGAGGAAGCGTAGCTGTACTTGCCAGGATTTTTCTTTAGCAACTCAACAAATTCCTTCATGTCCTTGGCCGGCACCGACGGATGCACCGCGATCAGATTCGGCACGGCTGCCAGGTTGGTGACGGGAATGAAGTCGGTCAGGTTGTTGTAGGGAATTTTGGCGTTTGCCGCCGGATTGACAGCCATGGTCGACACGGTCGCCATGCCGATCGTGTAGCCATCCGGCGCGGCTTTGGCGACTTCGTTGGCACCGATGGAGCCGCCGCCACCGGCGCGGTTCTCGATGATGATCGGTTGGCCGAGTTCTCTGCCCAACTGATCGGCGACGATGCGCGCGACAATGTCTGTCGCGCCCGCTGGTGCGAATGGCACGATCAGCCTAATCGGTTTGTTCGGATAGGTTTGTGCAAATGCCGTGCTGGCGATGAGCGCGATGGCAGTGACGGCCGCGGTGGCCGTTACGGTAAGCGTTTTTCTAATCATGATGAATACCCCTTTTATCGTGTTGTTTCAGGAAATGCCGAGGCATTTGAGACGATGTGATGCGTTGCAAAGTTCCGGCCAATCGTTATGGTAGCAGCACTGTCGAGCCGGTGGTTTTTCTCGCCTCAAGATCGCGGTGCGCCTGTGCTGCGTCACGAAGCGCATACCTCTGGTTGACTTCGATGGTGACAATTCCCTTCGCGACGACATCGAACAGCTCTGCGGTCATGGCGAGAAGGTCTTCGCGTTTGGCACCGTACGTGTCGAGAGTCGGGCGCGTCAGGTACAGCGATCCTTTGGCGGCGAGTTCGCCGATGTAAAACGGCTTGACCGCGCCGGAGGCCGCGCCGAATGAAACCATCACGCCGAACGGTGCCAGACAATCAAGCGATGGCAAAAAGGTGTCGTTGCCAACGCCGTCGTACACCACCTGGCATTTTTTGCCGTTGGTGATTTCGGCAACGCGCGAGACGAAATTTTCGGTGCGGTAGTTGATGACGTGGTCACACCCATGCGCCTTCGCGACCGCCATCTTTTCATCTGAACCCACTGTGCCGATGACTGTCGCGCCGAGATGTTTGGCCCACTGACCGAGGATCAGACCGACGCCACCGGCCGCCGCTTGCGACAATATGATGTCGCCGGGTTTCACGCGATAGGTACGCCGCAACAAATACTGCGCGGTCATGCCTTTGAGCATCATCGAGGCGGCTTGTTGATCGGAAATGCTGTCCGGAATCTTGACTAGCCGATCCGCGGGCATCAGCCGCTCTTCAGCGTAGGCACCCATCGGCGACGAGGCGTAAGCCACGCGATCCCCCAACTTGAACTCGGTCACGCCGCTGCCGACGCCGACGACCACGGCGGCGCCTTCGCGACCGATCACGGCCGGCAACGCAAGCTTGTACATGCCACTGCGATGATAGGTGTCGATGAAATTCAAACCTGCGGCGGTGGTTTTGAGGCGAACTTCGCCTGCGCTCGGTGCGCCAACGTCAACGTCCTCCCACTTCAACACCTCCGGACCACCGTGTTCGTGAATGCGTATAGCTTTGGTCATGATTGTCGTTCCTCTGTAATAAATTGTTCAAGCGCGTGGTATTTGGCGCGCGCTATTTCGTCGGCTACTGTCGCTGGATGAAGTTGCGCGGTCGCCGCGTAGTCGAGCGAGCGCAGCCGCTCAAGTGCCGCAGCGAGGTAGGACGACGGCGGGTAGTACGTGGACTCGAAGCCGGGACGACCATGATGGTCGCAGGCTGCGGCAATCAGCACGTCGCTAAATCGTTCGGAACGTCGCAGCGCGTCGCAGCCATCGAGGACGGCCAACAGGCCAGCCGCATCGAGCGCCAGCGCGTTGTGGATGTCGCCGTGCCAGCGCGCCACTGCCACACCCAATTCGCGGCACTCGGCCGGGATTTTCAGTCGCGCACACATGGCGTTGAGAAGTTCGACGCTCCGGACTTCGTGCCCCGGGTGATTGGGCAAGTACTGTTGCGGCGTGACGCCCTTGCCCAAATCGTGCGTCAGCGCCGCGAAACGCACCGGCAATTTGGCATTGATGCGCGCGGCGCAATCGATCACCATCATGGTATGGATGCCGGTGTCGATTTCCGGGTGGGTGGCTTTCGGTTGCGGCACCCCCCACAACCGATCTATTTCCGGTGCAATGCGCGCCAACGCGCCACACGCTTTGAGCACTTCAAACATCTGCGACGGGCGTGCCTCCATCATGCCGCGCGACAGTTCCTGCCACACGCGCTCGGGCACCAATGCATCGACTTCGCCGACATCGACCATCTCTTGCATTAGCGCCATGGTTTCATCGGCGACCGTGAACCCCATCGCCGCGAAGCGCGCCGCAAAGCGCGCCGTGCGCAAGATTCGCACCGGATCTTCGCGAAATGCGTCACCGACGTGGCGCAACAGCTTGTGATGCAAGTCGGCTCGTCCACTGTG
The DNA here is from genome assembly GCA_038901675.1 of Usitatibacteraceae bacterium. GTDB lineage: Bacteria > Pseudomonadota > Gammaproteobacteria > Burkholderiales > Usitatibacteraceae > UKL13-2. Next base: position 11,871 of record JBCKPM010000050.1, read on the forward strand.
CGGATCGATGATGTGACCGTGGGCGTCTTTCGCCATCGCGTTGATGGTCAAGTCGCGCCGGCCAAGATCGTCCTCCAGTGTCACCGTCGGTGAAGCGTGAAACACGAATCCTTTGTATCCCGGCGCGACCTTGCGCTCAGTTCTCGCCAGCGCGTATTCCTCGTGCGACTCGGGATGCAGGAACACCGGAAAATCTGCACCGACCGGCTTGTAACCTGCCTCAATCATTTGAGGCGGCGTCGCACCGACAACGACATAGTCGCGATCGGTGACGGAAAGGCCGAGCAGTTCGTCGCGGACGGCACCGCCGACGGAGTAGATTTTCATGTGGACATTATTGCGCGATTGGCGCCGGCAGCGACGCCGACATTGCATCCGTCTGTAATCGTGAGGGTGCGTAACCTCGACGCACGCGTTATCACAGCCCAGTGCGAAGCATCGCGCCGAAATATGAAACTCGGCTATTGGCGCGCACTTTAAGCCATTTTGTGCCGAAGAACCCCGCCAATAGGCGAGTTTTACTTATTGGCGTAAGGCTCGTCTTCGGCGACGAACTCGACCTCAGCGAGAGCATCGGCCGCCCAAGACGCGACTGCCGGATGCGCGCGCACTGCCGCGCAGTAGGATTGTGTATCTGCTTCGAGCGTAGGCGAGTAAGTCATGAAGCGCATCACCACCGGCGCGAACATGGCGTCCGCCGCGCTGAATCGACCGAACAGAAACGGACCGGCGTCATGATCGGCAAAGCGCACGCGCGTTTCTCGCCACAGCGACTCGATTCTCGCGATATTGGTCGCCACCTCGTCGTTCATGCCCAAACCGGGATGACGCGCGCGAATGTTCATCGGCATGCTTGCGCGCAGTGCTCGAAATCCGGCGTGCATTTCTGCGACGATGGCGCGCGCATGCGCTCGCGCTGCTCGGTCATTCGGCCATACGCCGCGATCCGGATAGCGCTCGGCGAGGTATTCGTAAATCGCAGTGGACTCCCAGACGCAAACACTGTCGGCATGACCAACGTCGCCGTCCCAGAGTACCGGCACCAATCCTGATGGCGAATAGCGCCCGATATCGGCGTCCCATTCCGTTGAATGAAACTTGAGCACGACCTCCGTAAACGGAATATCGAGCGCGTTGAGCAGCACCCACGGTCGCATCGACCATGACGAATAGTTTTTGTTGCCG
>JBCKPM010000051.1:0-12527 GCA_038901675.1 Usitatibacteraceae bacterium
CAACCATGATGCCAAATTCAAACAGCATTGAAAATGCTTAAACCCCAGTATCCATGCGGATTTCAGACGCTTTCAACTACGAATTTACCCACTCGATTTCCAGAAGAGCCGATTTTATTTGTGGGCAAACGCCGATAGCGGTCGATTTCCTACCTGTACGGGTGTGGACAAATTCATTGAATCCGCGTAAGTATCTACAATGGCACTCTCACAGTCACAAAAATAATCATTCGGATGCAACTACAGTCCGACGTTGATGTTGTCCGTTCCGCACTTTGTTGCCTCTGCTACGAAGAGGAATATGTTGCGCGCCCGGTGCATAGGAATCACATAAATTCCTTTCTGCATCAATATCTGACACCGGAACGTGCGGACTTCGCGCTGGAAACCGTCGCATTTCTCCAAGAATTCGCAAGACTTCCGCATGGTTATTGGTACCCCGCACCGTTGCGCCAGATACCCTGGATTGATGCATCAATAATCATTGGTCCGCACTCGACTGAGGAATTGCAGCGGGCGCTCCACCTTCCTATTAAATTGGCGGGGAATGCTCGTGTCCTTACGGATCAAAAAACAGAGCGGCTACCGGTCCAAAACCTTGACGATTGGTTAGACAGGCCCCCAGACCTAGCGGCCTGGGGGAGGATCGCATTTACACGCGGTCGTCTCCAACTTGTGCCGACCATGACTTCTGGCGGAACAATTGATATTTATGTCCCGACCGAACCGTCGCGGTGGATTATTTTGGGATCGAGAACGCGTATGAGCGATGGCATCTACCTTTGCAGGCGCTGGTTGTCAGAACACCACAAGCCGTATTTTTTGGGTGAATTGCGCTCCAATCGTCTCCATGCAGAAACCGTGCTGACGGAGGATCATATCCGCCTGCGCTATGCAATTGACCTTTCACAAGGCGTCCGAAACTCATACACTTGTCGTTTCCAGCAGGAAAAAGTCCAACTCAAATTTGGATATAGGCTTCCACCCGCTGAAAGGCGCTTGATGCTTGCGATGGGATCGTCAGCATTACCTGATTGCAAATCGCCATCATTTGAGATTCCACGCGTTTTTCTTCCTGCTGTCGAATTTGAGTTGAAGCGCTTGGGCCTACTTAGAGGAGCCGCTCGCGCATGACCAACCAAACCTATTCAGTTGAGCAGGTCTCCAAAGGGCTCACGCAAGCCTTAAATCAATACCTAGAGGCGCAGTACCATATTTGGGATGACCACCTGCTACGTGAAAGGCAACGCCTTCTAAATCAGGTCGGCGTGACCCATCAGACTCCTTATTTGGAGGCAACCCCTTCATACGTACTCGGCAAACCCTATTCCGAGTTACCTATTCCCCAATTTGCGCGCGATATTTTGACATTCGCGTCAACGGTAGACAGCTCTGGCGTTTTCGCAGCGCCATACCTGCACCAGGAGCAAGCACTAGTTGCATTCCTCCGCGACGAGAAAGACCTTATCGTGGCGACGGGGACGGGTTCAGGAAAGACCGAAGCGTTCTTAATGCCAATCCTCGGCCAACTTGCGATTGAAGCGAATTCCACGGGCCGCGCAAGTTCGAAGAAATTGACCGGAATGCGTGCGCTACTGCTTTACCCAATGAACGCGCTAGTCAGCGATCAAGTATCGCGTCTGCGCCGCCTCGTGGGAAATCCAACAATCGCAGCAGAAATGCGGAAGCAATTTGGTCGCACGGTGCGATTTGGAATGTACACGGGGCGAACCCCTTATCCGGGCCGGCAAACTGATAGCAAGAATGAAAGCCGACTTAGAAAGCTGGTTGACGCACTATTTCGCAATCTCACTCCAGCAACAAGAAAGCTACTCGAAAAGGAAGGCAAGTGGCCGGCAAAGGACATGGAGGCTTTTGTAGCAAATGACTTCAAAACGTCTGGCAACGACACAGAATTGTATTCAAGACAGGAGATTCAAGCGGGGTGTCCAGACATTTTGGTGACCAACTATTCAATGCTTGAGTACATGTTGTTACGGCCAATTGAACGGAGCATATTCGATCAAACATCGGCATGGCTAAATGAAAATGACGACAACCAGTTCACAGTTGTAATCGATGAAGCCCATATGTATCGGGGCGCGGTCGGCGCAGAGGTCGCCATGTTGTTGAGGCGATTTCAATCGCGATTAGGAGTCGGTCGCAAGAGATTCCGATACATTTTGACGAGCGCCAGTTTGGGTTCGTCAGTCGCAGCAAAGGCGAGTATCAAACAGTTCGCTGCAGACTTGACTGGGCTGCCCCCAGGAAGCAGTGGTTTCGAATTGATTACGGGCACGATTGAAAAATCACCAATTTCAGCGAAGCCGCTGACGAGCGATGTCGCAGCATTGGCAGCGTTTCGACCCGAAATCCTCCATGCTTACTCTTCAGGTATTGAGCCCGCAATTAAGGAATTTAACGCGCTATTGGCGGCGCTACAGCGAACTCCAGTGAGCACTTCCCTTGGACTTGAAGAACTCCGCGAGGCTGTCTTCGAATTCCTTCGCTCCTACGGCCCCGCAGGCCAACTCGTCGATTTAATTACTGGCAATCCAATGTCTTTTGACGAACTCATGAGCGCCTTCGAAGTCGTCGGATCAGACGGGGCGAAGGCGATGGAAAGCTTGTTCGCGCTAAGCACGTTTGGTCAGCGATCATTTGATCGCCGAGTTTTCCTGCCTATTCGACTTCATCTCTTTTATCGCGGATTCAGTTCCATACACGCGTGTACGAATCCCAAGTGTTCTGCGCGCGTCGAAACCTCGGTTCCAAGTATTCTCGGGCGTTTGTTTGATGGTCCTCGCCTCGTCTGCGATTGTGGCGCCCGAGTATTCGAGCTACTAACGCATCGCGATTGCGGAGCCGCATATTTGCGGGGATTTTACAAAGACGAAAATGGCAACTTTGTTTGGCATGAATCGGCGTCTTCAGCGTCAGTCGATGGCAGCCCGCTGATTCCTGTCGAATTCTTGGTCGAGACGAATCGCCATCGAGACAGTAAGTCGCACGCGGCAATCGTTTGGTTACACATTTACTCCGGTCAAATTAGACGAAATCAGCCGTCCGACCTAGATGAATTTCTACCTTTGTACCAACCTCCGCTGAACGCCGATACACGTATGCACGCGTTCTCGAATTGTCCGGTCTGTATGAAGCGGCAGGGTGAGTCAAAGATCATGGATTTGGTTACGAAAGGCGAAGCCCCGTTTGCACATTTGATAAAGAACCAAGTGCAATTGCAGCCGGCGACAAAGGAGAGTTCAACTGAATTCCCGAACGGCGGCAGAAAAAGTCTAATTTTCTCTGATGGGCGCCAAAAGGCGGCGCGCCTTGCACGAGATATTCCCCGTGAAACGGAAAAAGACGTTTTTCGCCAACTGATCGCGTTGGCCGCGCAAGAACTGGACAGTGCTTCGGTTGAGCCACTGTTGAGCAGGAGTCTTTTTACTGCATTCGTGCATGTTGTGGCGCAGCACAATGTCGTTCTCTTTGATGGAGAGGGGAAGGATGATTTGCTAAGAATAGTGGCGAACTATCGGTCCGACTATCCAGACGCAGATGATCTTCGAGAGGCCGTAAATCAAGGTGCGGATGCGACAAACGAGTACTGGGCAGCACTGATGCGGCAAATTGGCCCCGGCCACTACAGCATGCCCGCGCTGACCCTAGCCTATGTTGAACCTTCGGCAGCGGCTCGCAAGAACCTGAAAATTAGCTTCCCAAAACTTGAATCGGCCGATCTCGACGTATTGGCAAACATTTGGATACAAGGACTGCTGAATCGGTTTGCGTTCAACGTGGATTTGCCACTGGGGGTTCGAATCGCCGCTGGCGCATACGGCCCGGTAAGTGTTGCAAATGGGTTTCAAGATAAAGACCGAAATTTGTTGGTTTCGTTTTTTCCAGATCTTGACCAAATAGAAGCTGGATTTCAAACTGCAATGGCAAACCCTGGTCCATCTGGAATATTTTTACGCCATGACCGCTTGCGTCTTCGTCTGGCTCATGACAAGGAATGGTTCCGATGCCAGGAATGCACCGCCGTGATGCCATTTTCCCTTCGCGGGCGTTGCTCTAATTGTGGAGGCGAACAAATTGAAAAGACATCAACTGATCAAAGCGAATACCTCCGAGCACGTAAGACATTTTGGCGAGACCCAGTTGTAAACGTCTTGGATCATCTGGCAAGGCCATTCAACGTTTCCGTGGAAGAACACACCGCTCAATTGGGCCATAGAGATGTTGACGACCCGACATCAACAACCGAGGAATTCGAGCGCAGATTCCGAGACATCATTTCTCCAGGCGAACTCCCCGTCGACGTACTTAGTAGCACAACCACTATGGAAGTCGGGATAGATATTGGGTCTCTTGTTGCGGTTGCCCTTCGGAATGTTCCTCCAATGCGGCAGAACTACCAGCAGCGAGCCGGTCGGACTGGGCGCCGAGGCGCTGCAGTCTCTACAGTCATAACGTTTGCTCAGAACAGTCCTCATGATCACCACTATTTTGAGAACCCAAAAGAGATTATTGCCGGTGATCCACCGCTGCCTGCCATCGATGTACGAAATCCAAAGATTGTGGCTAGGCATTTGCGTGCGGCACTGATTCAGCGGTTTTTTCACGACAATCTTCTCGGCGTAAAAGACTCCAACAATCTTTTTTCGATGCTTGGCGATACGTGGGAGTTTTTCCAAAATGGGGGAGAGGAATTTACGCTAAGCAAGTTTTCTGATTGGTTGAACGATGCCGACCGTGACACCGATACTTTTCCTGCCCTCGATGCTTGGATTCCGGACGGCGTTGGAATTATCTCGAAGTTGATCGGGCAAACATTCATCGAAAAACTAACGCAGATTAGACCGATTACTGAAGAGCAGTTGGGCGGTGATGAGGAGAATCTTATTGAGTTTCTGTTCGCAAGGGGGCTGCTTCCGTCCTACGCGTTTCCGAGAGATATATGCGCGTTTCAGATCGAACAGCAGCCACGTGGGAATAAAGGCGTAACGGTACGGATTGTGGAGCGCCCACAGCAAGGTCTAAATGTCGCATTGACAGAGTACGCGCCGGGTCGCCTCGTTGTTGTGAATAAGAAGACCTATCGAATTGGGAGTGTGACAGCTTCAGTTACAAGCAACGTCAGGGATCGCGCCGCGCCGCTTTTTGCTACGCCGCGAACTTATCGGATGTGCCCTGAATGCTCTTACACGCAATCAATTGCCGCCACCGATCCGCCGATTGACGCGTGCCCGCTCTGCGCGGGGAACAGGATTTATTCCACGAAAGTTATTCAGCCAGCCGTCGTCTACCCGCAGGGCAGAAAAGAGATTGACGAACTCGACGATGAACAAATAATTACACATGCCTCGGCAGCTCAATTCCCCGTCGTATCGCAGGTTGAGCAATTCGAATGGAGTCAAACATTTGCTCAGGCAATTGTTACTGCGGCGCAAAATCAACTGCTCGTAATGGTCAATGCAGGCCAGATGGGTGAAGAGCGGCCAAATGGATTTTGGGTATGCCAATCATGTGGCAAGACTCACCCTGATGATTCAGTCGTTGGCATCGCGCATGAGCGGGACTATTGGGTCGAAATGCATGGGCAGCGCCAGCCAGGGCGTTGTAATGGCGAGTGGGAAAACGTGTTTCTAGGGTATTCATTCTTAACAGATGTGATGTTGATGCGGGTGGATTTGGTTTCGCCACTCGCGATGCATGTCACGAATCGGGTCTTCCGACGCCCACTTGAAGCTGCGCTGATTTCTCTGGCAGACGCGATCTCAATGGCAGCCGCACATATCTTGGATATTGACCCAAGAGAACTGAGTGGAGGGCATCGCTTTATCAAAATTGGTAAACACTCTTATGCGGACCTTTACCTTTTCGATACCTTGGCTGGTGGGGCTGGATACGCGCACATCGCGGAAAAGAAGATAGGTCAAATATTCGATGACGCCGAATTAAGACTATCGAAATGTACGTGTGATCAATCTTGCCACAAATGCCTTCGCCACTATGGAAATCAGTTTCGACATGCTGACCTTGACCGTCACCTTGCGCTTGATTTGATTCGTTACATTCGATCCGGCCAAGTCCCTCAGATAGTGTCAATTGCTGAACAGAAAAAGACTCTTGATCCTCTGCGTTACATGATGCGCCTTGAAGGGTGGACATTTGACGATACAAGTAAGGTGCCACTGGCCGCGACGAAAGACGGCCGCCGAATTGCATTAGGCGTTCTTCCATCGCTTTTAGATTCCGCTTCGGTGGATATTCACCAGTTTGGCGTTGATCGGTTGGTTTCAGAGTTCGACATAAAACGCAACCTACCAGGCATCTTCTCTTCTGTTGAGACTTGGTCTCACCCCACTCAATGATAATTAATCTTCAACCTCGTGAGGCGTCACTTAAACGCAAAATTCGTGACCACTTGCGCGCAATGGGGTTTTCGAGAAATGAGATGGGGCTTCTCGTCCCTCCCGATCTCACAAAAGAAACGTACCGTGACCTACATCGTGGACATCGAATAGAGAAGCTCCGGCGGAACGCAAATTTTCTTGCGCGCATTGGTGATTCATTGCTTGTTCATTTTGCGAATGGCACTGACGTTGAACCGAATCTAATCCAGCCGCGCCTTGAAGTCGTCAGAAGCGACGCGGAAAGTGGCAATATCTTTCGATATGCAAGTCTCTTATGGCAGGTGCCCGTGTCGGATGGATACGGTCGTAGGATGCGGTTTTTGGTATGGGACGATCAAAACGATAAGCTGATTGGAATTTTTGCTCTCGGAGACGCCGTCTTTAACCTAAAGGTGCGAGATGAAATCATAGGTTGGGATCACATTCAACGCGCGAATGCTCTTGTAAACATGATGGATGCCTACGTCTTAGGTGCAGTACCACCATACAACTTTCTACTAGGAGGAAAGCTGATTGCATCCTTGACGCGGTCTAAGGAAGTCGTGAATACATTCGCGGAAAAATATAATGACACCCAAGGCATTATCTCTGGACAAAATAAGCTGGCTAAGCTGGTAGCAATCACCACATCATCTTCCCTTGGTAGATCCTCAATTTATAACCGCTTGAGTCTAGGCGGCATTAAGTATTTTTCTTCCATCGGCTACACGTCTGGGTGGGGGCACTTTCATATTCCAGATCGGCTGTTTGCCGAAATGCGCGATTACCTGAATGAGAAGAAAGACCCATACAGCAACAGCTTTAAGTTTGGTCAGGGGCCAAATTATCGAATGCGGACAATTCGGCGGGCGCTGGATTTGCTTGGCATGGACGGAAATCTGATACAACACGGTCTACCGAGAGAAGTGTTTTTTTGCGCGGTCGCGGACAACGCAATAAAAGTATTGGCGGGCAAGAATAAGCGTCCCAAATACTCCACGCTATTGAGCGTAAGTGACATCGCCACTTTAGCGCGGGATCGCTGGGTTGTACCGCGCGCTGGTCGCAACCCCGAATACCGTGCGTGGACTGCGGACACTTTAAAAGAGCAACTACAGATCAAAGCAAGTTGTATCACGACGCAGAGAGAGAAGGTAGGGCGCAATGCTAAAGGCTAAGGCATCCTATCCAGACAGATGGGTCATCGCGACCGATGCAACAGCACCACGCTATGCGACCTGTGGGTGCTGCGGAGGAAGCGTTGTGCTTCGTAGTGGCAGCTATAGGCGGCGGCATTATGCACATCGACCCGGCGAAGGGTCTGCTGATTGCGAGGAGTATTTTGGTAGCGACGGGACTGACTATTCGCCCGTGCAAATCGTCCGACCACCGGTACAAGTCGGTAGGCGACAAATTACTTTTTACCAGGGGGGAGGGCTCTATATCGGCCAGAGCAAGGACGCCCGGCCGGAGTTGTCGTTGCGATTTCCCACGCCAGAGGAAACGGATCGATGGGATGGCAAGATTTTTGTCACTACCCCAGAGGGTGAACGACCCATCTCGTATGGAGGGCTAAAGAAGCCACAGAATATTCGGCTTCGAATGGACGGGAACCCCGTACGCTATAGAACTGAAGGAAATGTTTCCGAGAAGTACTTGGCGCGCTTGGATTCCGAGGCGTTTCGCTTGATTGCGTCCGGAACCGTTTTCAGATGGTCTGCTGTCGCCGGCAGGCTTTTGGAGCGTGGTCCATCGCTTTGTTGGGGCGACAAATGCTGGCTGCTCACCCAGCGAACACCCAAAAAAGAATTTATTCAAAAACACGGCAGTGCCGTTAGATCTACGCATTTGAGTGGGCCAATTTGGTGGTTGTTTGAGGTTCAGTTGCCGACGGTAAATGTTGCAGGTAAGGAATTGGTCCGACGCCATTTTCAAGAGTTTCTTGGGCGCGGAATAAGTGATCCTCAACCTCAAGTTACTCTTTGGTCGCCCCTACCACACCATATCGATCAGGATAGGGTTTTCAAGATTCCAGCGGAGTGTGACACGGTAGTCGTGAAGCGATCTGAAGATCTGTGGATCGATGCGATTACGCAGGATGGTGTGCCACTCAACGTGTTCGAAGACGAGAGTGAGTTTGTTTCGATTATGGGTGTCGCGAGTGGACTCACGACCATTTACTTCGACGGACGCGTCGCATTTGAAATTGTCAGAGAGGATTGCCCGTTTTTTAAGCCCGCATCCATTGGGTTCATCGTGCAGGGACGTGTCTTAGATATATTTGAGAGCCAGTCGGCCATAGATGAGTTTCGCTTGAATCCGAAAAGCGAACCTATCCCATTTGTTCTAAGCAATGAGGCCCTCGCCCCGTTAATAACGCTCAATGGCATCGCAATTTCCGCTGCTTGCGACATAGATGACGCGTTAAAAGATAGAAGCAGGGTCTTTAAGTTGGAAGCGAGAGCATTTGGGCGCATTGAGCTCACGCCCTTGCAGCAAGTTTCAAACACACTCGGCGATACTTGGGAATTTGAGGTGCTTGGTTCGTATGTTTTGGGATTGTCCAGTCCGAAAGGCACGGAGAAGTTCTGTCTGCCAGAGAGCATCAAACAGGCTGAACGATCAGCGCTTGTGAAGCGGCTGATGCTTGCAAAGTGGATGCCAGCCCATCGGCCACACTTGAATCGATTGAGCGAACTACTGCCAAGAAATGGGAGCCATTGATGTACAAAGGTCTTGACCGTGGCCGCTTCCAACAACTACTTAGCGAAGCTTTGGCATCGAACGACTTGCATAGTTTTTTTATGCGAAACCGCGCAAGGCTCATACAGGCGCACGCGAAAGTAGAGAATCTTCCCCCGGACCGCGCAACTGCACTTCAGACACTAGTACGCATGCCGGAGAGGGCTTTTCACGTCTGGCAACAGAGCTATATTGGCGAATATGAAAAAGGCAGTTTGAAAACTGCCTTGGAGGTCGCCACCGAATACAAGGAGTATTTGGATGCAGATGAACCTCCGGAGCCGGATACCATCCGGGCGCTGGCTCGCGCAGCTCTCTATCATTTGCTATTGGATGATTGTCCGATCGAACTGACTTCACTCTTCAAACAATCATTGGCGAACGGCCTTCCCCAATTGGCGGCCCCTTCTTCCGACGTTCAAAATCTGGCGCCTAAGGATGGCTCATTTAGTGATGCTAACCTTGCCGAACTTCGAGAGCTTGCCAATCACATTGTGGGAATAGTGCAAATTGCGCCAGAAGGGCTGCAAAAAGATTCATTAGCGTTTGTATCAGCGCTGGCGGCCCTTCGGAAAAAGAATGTGCGCCTCGCAAAGCAGTTGCAGCAAACTATCTCCGAATCCAATCCTCGATACGCATTGATCGAAGACGCCATTGATCACGTTTTGGTGGAGTTTGAGAATGTTGCGCGAAAGTCGAAGGGCTTGGTATTAGCTGAACCGATTACTCGGAACGATTCGGAGACATTTAATCCTGAGGAATGCGAATTTCTCGGTCACTGCAATCGGTCGAGCATTGGAAGGGACAACAACCCATCATTTATTGAGGTAATTGGCGTTTGGGCTGGCGAGCAACTATTCACCTACCCAGACGGGGTTGTCAAAGATTGTCTCCCGCAAGCAGGTGAACTGATTGCCTACGAAAAAGCTCCCCAAGGCCGCCCTTGGCTAAATGAGGTTGGTGTTTGGACGGTGGAGCTAATTCCTAACATAACCAGCGGGATGAACATCCACTATCGACTGAAACGCAGGTCACAAGATGTATATGAAATCATCGATATCCCGTTTGCGCGTGACGACTACGATAGCGTGCGCGAATGGATTCGGGAGTTTCACCCTAGCACGCACATGCGCACAATTTTTAGAACGTCCGACGGTCTCCTGATAAAGCCGAAGCGTGATACGCACGATTTTTCGAATGACAATTTTGAAGAACCAATGCAAGCATGGAGAAAACTTCGGGCAGTGGAATGGAACAAGCGTCGCTTTGCAATCGGCAAACTGCCAACTCACGACTTTCTATTTGATTGTAGCGATATCGATCGCATGCTTCCCGCGCTTATGCGATCAGCTGTTCAAACAAGCGCTATCCCGTTTTCTCGGCAGAACGTGGCAGCACTTGTTGATGCGATTACAACACTCCGTAGCCAAATCGATCCCAATCGTGGTCGAGTCATAGGCCGTAATCTCCAACTTCATTTGGACAACCTCGTCAATTTACAGTCAGTAATCGATGAAGTATTGAAGCATCCAAGTGTGATTGCGGCGATAGATGCTGAAAAAAAGAGAGTTGCTGAAGACGTATTCAATGCGAGAACCGACCTCATCGCTGATGTCGCGCGCCTGAAGGAAGAAATTTCGGGGCTTGAGCGAACTGCGCGACAAAAGAAAACGGAACTAGCGCAGTTACCGCAGCTTGTTTCAAAACAGATAAAAGTTGCGTTTGATAAAGCAGTGCAGGATGGTGTGAACACACTATCGCAGGTTGGATTACTGAGCGCATTCGTTCATCTGGAACCCAATGCGTCTAACATTTCCGCCGCAAACGTTGTGCAATCGAATGCGCAGGCACAAGTGGTCGCGGCAGGGTATCGACCGCAAAATACCTACGTAACAAACGGTGACGTTAACCTCGCTGAAATCCTTAATAGCTCCGGCATCGCAAAGCCAAGGGCGAAAATAATGCTCAGCGCAGTCGAAATTGCACTTGACGCCGGATTAGTCGTTGTTTTCGCAGGGGTAGCCGCGCCAACAATTGCCAGACGCGCTGCAATGGCAAGGACTAAGAGTCAGGGTCTTGTAACCAACATAAAAGTGGGTATTTCGGAGCAGATATTTAGCGAGGTTGAACTGTGTGATCCAGGGCGCCTGTGGGACTTGGTTTTGTTGCAAAACTTTAATCATGCGCCACAGGAAACCTACGGCCATGATCTGTTTGAATCGGTCGTAGATCAAATGCTTGGTGTCAGGGCTGGACCACCACTTCAGGTGTTGGCAACATATTCTTCAGGCTTGTCTGGGCTCCCTATTTCTCCAAGCGTTCGCAACGTTTGCTTCATCCTCGACCTGGACAATATCCCGCTGTCAGTGGGCGTGGACAACATAGACGACTGGGAACAGGCTTTGTTGGACGAGAGCGAGGACGATACGCGACCTAGGCCGTGGTCGGTAGTGGTTAAGCGTCTAGCGGAAACAGTTAGACGTTCCGCAATTGAGGCGAAGCCCGACTTAATCAATTTGTTGGAGGCTGGAATTTCGACTGAGCCGCTGCAAGAAGAGTAATAAATTGGATCCTGGCCTTCGCCGGGAGGACGGATTCTCTTGGGAGTTGACGGATAAACTCCTGTATTGGCGCGGCTTTCCACGGGATTCGTGCCTAGAAGGCGCGCGGATGCTGGAGTTTACCAACTCATTGTTGGCTTGCTGCCGACGCAAGCAACATTGCCCGCCCCACCACCACCGCCCCACCACCACCCGGCACATCGGTTCGCTTGGGCTAGAATACGCGGGCTATCACGTTGTGTGGGAGAGCGCTGCAGTCACTGAGCAGCCGCCGAAGGCGTAATCACCCGAAATCGCTCAGGTACCAGAAACCACACAGCGGGCAACTCTGGAGAGAAATCACAGTCGTCATGTGATTCGCCGAAGGTGATACTGAATCTTACGATTCGGGAAACTCTCAGGCACCAAGGACAGAGGGGAAACGGTTGACAATTGTCGTCCGTGTTATTCACCCCTTTTGATGGTCCTTATGGCTTCCGACGCACCTCTTGGTTCCGCCCCGCACGACTTAGTTGCGAGCCCGGTCGCGCTCAAACGCACTGCATTGTATGACATGCACCTCGGCTGTCACGCCAAGATGGTGGACTTTGGCGGCTGGGAGATGCCACTGCATTACGGCAGCCAGGTTGAAGAACATCATCACGTGCGCCGCCACGCCGGAATGTTTGATGTCTCGCACATGCTCAATGTCGATGTCAGTGGGGCTGCGGTTCGCGCATTTTTGCGGACATTGGTGGCCAATAACGTCGACAAGCTCATCACCCCAGGCAAGGCGCTCTATTCGTGCATGCTTAACGCCGAGGGTGGCGTGATTGACGATCTC
>JBCKPM010000052.1:0-12187 GCA_038901675.1 Usitatibacteraceae bacterium
TTTTGTCGATCATGGTCGCGCTCCTTACTTCTTCTTCGTCTCTTTGAGGACGATGACTTCATCGGCATAACGCACGCCCTTGCCTTTGTACGGCTCTGGCGGACGATAGCCACGCACGATGGCGGCAACTTGGCCGACCTTCTGCTTGTCAATGCCCTTCAAAATAATTTCCGTCGGGGTCGGCGTCTCCGCCTTCACGCCCTCTGGCATGTTGTGTATCACCGGATGCGAATAGCCGAGCGCCAAATTCAACTTGGCGCCTTGCGCGGCGGCCTTGTAGCCCACGCCGACTAGGGTCAGCTTGCGCTCAAATCCTTTTTCTACGCCGAGTACCATGTTGGCCAGCAACGCGCGCATGGTGCCGAACATGGCATTCGCCGCTCGCGAAGAATCGGTAGCGGCCAGCACGAGCTTGTCGCCGTCTTTTTTGACGCTAACCAGATGTGTAGCCGTCTGCGTCAAGGTGCCGAGCGAACCTTTGACGGTGATTTCGTTTGCGGCAATGGTCACTTCGACTTTTGCGGGCACGGTGATGGGGAGCTTACCAACGCGAGACATGTCTTTCTCTCCTTACACCACAATGCAAATGACTTCGCCACCGACACCGGTTGCGCGCGCTTTGCGATCAGTCATCACGCCTTTGGAAGTCGACACAATCGCGACTCCAAGACCGTTCATGACAGGTTTGATATCTTCACGTCCACGATAAATACGCAGACCAGGACGGGAAACGCGCTCGATCTTTTCGATCACCGGCTTTCCCGCGTAATACTTCAATCCGACATTCAACTCGGACTTGCCGTCAACGGTGCGCACATCAAAACCTTCGATGTAGCCCTCGTCCTTCAGCACATGCGCGATGGCTACCTTCACTTTGGAAGACGGCATCGTCACATCAACTTTTTCCGACTGTTGCGCATTACGAATGCGGGTCAACATATCGGCGATCGGATCACTCATGCTCATATTTTTTCTCCGCTCTTTCCGTACGCCTACCAGCTAGCTTTAACCATGCCCGGCACTTCACCGCGCATGGCAATTTCACGCAACTTATTACGGCCCAACCCAAACTTGCTATACACACCGCGCGGGCGACCTGTTATTGCACAACGATTACGCAAGCGCGTCGGATTTGAATTGCGCGGCAGAGCCTGCAATTTCAGTCGAGCCTGATAACGATCTTCATCGGCAGCACTTTGATCATTGATGATCTTGAACAGCGCTTCACGCTTCGCCTTGAACTTCGCTACAAGCTTCTCGCGCTTGGCTTGGCGGTTAATGACTGCAAGTTTGGCCATACGCTTAACCCCTGAAAGGAAACTTGAATGCGGCCAGAAGCGCTTTCGCTTCGGCATCATTCTTAGCGGTCGTGGTAATCGAGATATTCATGCCGCGAATCGCGTCAATCTTGTCGTATTCGATTTCCGGAAAAATGATCTGTTCCTTGATACCCATGTTGTAGTTACCACGGCCATCAAATGAACGCCCCGAGATACCGCGAAAATCGCGCACACGCGGCAGCGACACGGTGATCAGACGATCAAGGAACTCGTACATGCGGTTGGCACGCAACGTCACCATGCAGCCGATCGGATAGCCGTCGCGAATCTTGAAGCCGGCAATCGACTTCTTCGACTTGGTCACCACCGGCTTTTGACCAGCAATCTTGGTCATGTCGCCGACCGCGTTATCCATAATTTTCTTGTCAGCCACCGCTTCACCGACACCCATGTTGAGGGTGATCTTGGTAATGCGCGGCACTTCCATCACGGACTTGAAGCCGAAGTCTTTCATCAACTTCGGAACGATGGTTTCTTTGTAGATAGTTTGGAGTCGAGCCATTTTCAGCGCTTCCTTAAGCGTCGATTTGTTCGCTGTTGGAGCGGAAAACGCGAACTTTGCGTTTGTCGTCCAGAGCTTTGAAGCCGACGCGATCCGCTTTACCGGAGGTCGGATTGAAAATCGCAACGTTGGAAAGATGAATCGACATCTCTTTCTCAACGATGCCACCAGTCAAACCCTTCATCGGGTTTGGCTTGGTGTGCTTTTTGACGCGGTTGATGCCTTCGATCACCACACGCTTGGTCTCAAGCACCATGACCAGCACGGTGCCGCGCTTACCTTTGTCTTTGCCGGTGATGACAACCACTTGGTCGCCTTTGCGAATTTTGTTCATAGCGAATTTTCCTCTGCGTCCTTACAGCACTTCAGGCGCCAGCGACACGATCTTCATGAACTTCGCGGTACGCAATTCACGCGTCACCGGTCCAAAGATACGAGTGCCGATCGGCTCCAGCTTGGCATTCAGCAGAACTGCCGCATTACCATCGAACTTGATGAGCGAGCCATCACTGCGACGCACGCCCTTGGCGGTCCGCACCACGACGGCGTTGTAGACCTCGCCTTTTTTGACGCGGCCACGTGGCTGCGCCGATTTGATACTGACCTTGATAACGTCACCAACACCCGCGTAGCGACGCTTGGAGCCGCCCAGGACCTTGATACACATCACCGAACGCGCGCCAGTGTTATCGGCGACGTCGAGAATCGTCTGCATCTGAATCATTTTTTTTCTCCAACTTACCTGCCAGCGATGGCAGCCAGTTTTGGATCCGTCTTATGTCGACGAGCCTGACTCGGAGACCCGAGTTTGGTGCGCCAACAGGTTAGAAAGCTTCTTTTGCCCGATTGCTTAAAGCACCGTTTGTTTTTTGCAAACGCGCGGTGCGGCTTGTGCAGACGTTCAGGCGGCAGGGTCAGCTACAACCCTGTTTTTGCAGACTTCCAGCCGACATAGCCACGGCTGGAGCAGCGAAGTCCGTCAGTATATGCGAAGTCGCCCTCCTGAATCAAGCACTTTTGTCGCAAAATTCAATGGCTTTGGGGCGGTTTCTCGCCTTGGGACCGGCGCTCGGGGCGGCCTTTTTCGGAAAATTGGGCTAGACGGCTGTCATGCCCCCGTCGACGGACAGGATTTGACCCGTCACATAACTGGCTGCGTCAGAGGCGAGGAAAATGGCCGGTCCCATCAAATCCTCGTCACCGCCAAGCCGTCCGAGAGGTGTCATGCCAAGAATTTGTTTTTCGATCGCTTGCAAAATGCCGGCGCTCATCTTGGACGGGAAAAAACCCGGCGCCAAGGCATTCACACGAATGTTGTACTGCGCCCACTCGGCGGCCAGCGCGCGGGTGAAATTCACTAAGCCGCCCTTGCTGGTGTTGTAGGCAATGGTTTGCATGCCGCCCATTTGTCCCCGCAGCCCTGCGACCGACGCCACATTGATAATCGCACCAGCGCGATTGGGAATCATCGATTTGATGCCTACTTGCTGCGTGACCAGCCACGATCCGGTGAGGTTGGTGGCCACGATTTTGTTCCAGGCTTCCAGGGGATAGTCTTCGGCTCGGGCACCCCACGACGCCCCAGCGTTGTTCATCAAAACATCGATGCGCCCGAAATGCGCGACTACGGCGTCGACCATCGGCGCGATGGTGTCGGGCTTGGCAAGGTCGCTCGTCACCGTGAACACGTCGTAGCCAAGGGCGGTGAGCTCTTGTTTGGCCGCATCGAGCTCGGCACCTTTGCGCGCCGTCAGTGCGAGCTTCGCTCCGTGTGCGCCAAACCCCTTTGCGATTTGCAGGCCGAGTCCGCGCGAACCACCCGTGATGAGCGCGACTCGATCGGTCAGGTCAAATAACTTGTCCGCGGACATGGCGAACTCCGTTGTGGGAAGACGCGCATTTTCGCACGTGCCACGAGCTAGCAATTCGCCACTCCGGCACCTGACACGAGCCTAGTACTACTGTATTATTAAATGTGCATGACATATTGATGCATTGATGCGCGCGCCCGCGGCACGGACAACGGTCGAGCGTGCGAGCCGTTGCCGTGGGAACGGAAGCGCTGTCTTTCAGAAGCGCAGTAAATCCGAATAACGACGGGTGTTTTCAGGCGTTTTTGCCCGGAAGCCCGCGCCGGTACTCGTGTTTAATATGGGCTCGTTTGATCGTCCGGCACCACGCGTTTGTGCCGCGTCGTCACGCGCGAGCCGAGCATGGAAAGAGCCACTGCCTCCGCGACCTTGATGCCATCGACGCCCGCGCTCATGATGCCTCCGGCGTACCCGGCGCCTTCGCCAGCAGGGAACAGCCCTGTGGTGTTCAGGCTTTGAAAATTGTCATCGCGACGCGTGATGCGAATCGGTGACGAGGTGCGCGTCTCCACGCCCGTCAGCACCGCATCGGGCATCGCAAAGCCTTCAAGCGCTTGATCGAACGCCGGGAGCGCTTCGCGCACGGCGTCGATCACAAATTCCGGGACACAGCGCGCAAGGTCGGTCAGCTTCACCCCCGGCTGGTACGACGGTGTGACAGTACCGAGCGCGGTCGACGCACGACCGGCAAGAAAATCACCCACCAACTGTGCGGGTGCGTGATAGTTTTCGCCGCCAGCAATGAATGCGGCGGCTTCCCATCGACGCTGAAAGTCGATGCCGGCCAGAACGTGTTCGGGATAATCTTGCGCCGGCGTCACGCCGACTACGATACCGGCATTGGCGTTGCGTTCATTGCGTGAATATTGACTCATGCCGTTGGTGACCACGCGCCCGATTTCAGAGGTCGCCGCGACGACGGTGCCGCCGGGGCACATGCAAAAGCTGTACACGCTGCGACCATTCGATGCGTGGTGCACCAGCTTGTAATCCGCTGCACCGAGCATTTGATTACCCGCGTTGGATCCCAAGCGCGCGCGATCGATCATGCCTTGCGGGTGTTCGATGCGAAAACCGATTGAAAACGGTTTGGCTTCCACGAACACGCCGCGTTCATGCAATTTGTAGAACGTATCGCGTGCGCTATGGCCGATCGCGAGCAGCAGATGGTTGGTCGCAATTGTTTCACCACTCTCGAGCACTACGCCGCGCAGTTGCCGCGCGTCGCACTGTCCTTCAATATCGAAGTCGACCACCTTTTGCTGAAAGCGGATTTCACCGCCGAGTGACTCGATGGTCGCGCGCATGATCTCTAGCATCGACACCAATTTGAAGGTGCCGATGTGCGGTTTGGAGACATACATGATTTCCGGCGGCGCACCGGCGGCGACGAACTCGGTCAGCACTTTGCGACTGAGAAAATATGGGTCCTTGATCTGGCTCCACAGCTTGCCATCCGAAAACGTCCCCGCGCCGCCTTCACCAAATTGCACATTGGATTCCGGATTCAAAACCGATTTGCGCCACAGAGCCCACGCGTCCTGCGTGCGCTCACGCACCGCCTTGCCGCGTTCGAGCACAATCGGGCGAAAGCCCATCTGCGCCAGCGTCAACGCAGCGAACAATCCGCACGGCCCCGTGCCAATCACCACGGGACGCACCCCGCACCAATCTGTCGGGGCGCGAGCTACAAACTTGTAGCTGGTATCTGGCGTGACAATCACTCGTGGGTCGCTGCGGAATTTGTGTCGCAACGCCTCCTCGTCACGCAGCGCCACGTCGAGGGTGTAGACCAACAGTACTTTCGACTTCTGGCGCGCGTCATAGCTGCGCCGGTAGACGTCAAACGAAAGAATGTCGTCGTCCGGCACTTTCAAGCGTGCAACGATTGCCGCGCGCAGTGCGGCGCGATCATCTTCCGGGGTGGCCGCCAGCGGCAGCTTGATTTCGTTAAGCCTGAGCATGAACAGTGTGAATGGAGTCTCGATACGTCCAATGCGCATTATCTGGCAGCTGTCATCGAAACAAAAAAGCCCGCTAGTTCGCGGGCTTTTCTTGAACAACTCTGCAAACCGAAATTATTCGGCTTTCGCTTTTTCGACCAATTTCGTGACGACCCAAGACTTCGTTTTTGACATCGGACGCGCTTCTTCAATGGTCACCGTGTCGCCGAGCTTGAACTCATTGTTCGGGCTGTGCGCGTGATATTTTTTTGAGCGACGCAGCACCTTGCCGAGGATCGGATGTTTCACCGCCCGCTCAACCAGCACGGTAACAGTTTTATCCATCTTGTCGCTGGTGATGACGCCCGTCAACGTGCGCCTGCTCTTCGTGACTTCAGCTGCTGTTGTCATTATTTGGCCTTCGCTTTCTCAGTGAGGATGGTTTTGATCTGCGCCACTTCGCGCTTCACGCGACCAAGCTCCGTCGTTTTGGTCATCTGCTGTGTCGCGACCTGCATGCGCATCGAAAACTGCGCACGGCGAAGGTCGAGCAGTTCCTTGTTCAGTTCTTCCGGGGATTTCGCCCGCATTTCTTTGGTGTTCATGGCGTATTCCTTTCTTAACCCAGCAGGCGATGCACGAAGGTGGTTTTGATGGGCAGTTTTGCCGCGGCGAGCGCGAACGCCTCACGCGCCAAAACCTCTTCCACGCCATCCATTTCATAAAGCACTTTACCCGGCTGAATTTCGGCCACAAAGTACTCGGGCGAGCCTTTACCGTTACCCATGCGAACTTCGGCGGGCTTTTTCGAAATAGGTTTGTCCGGGAAAATGCGAATCCATACGCGTCCGCCGCGTTTGATGTGACGCGTCATGGCGCGACGTGCCGCTTCAATTTGACGCGCAGTCAAGCGACCACGTCCGACCGCCTTGAGGCCGAACTCGCCGAACGAAACCTTGGTACCCGTGGTGGCGATACCCTTGTTCCGGCCTTTTTGTTCTTTGCGATATTTCCGTCTAGCTGGTTGCAGCATTTTTCGCTCCTGCACGAGCGCGCGGTTTACGCGCTGGCTCGGCTTGTGGCTCTGGCGCTGCTACGGGTGCTTCACCCTTGGCGAGCCTGTCGCCTTTGTAAACAAGAACCTGTACGCCGATCACGCCGTAGGTCGTGCGCGCTTCGGAAAATCCTTGATCGATGTCTGCACGCAGCGTGTGAAGCGGCACGCGGCCTTCGCGATACCACTCGGTACGCGCAATCTCGGCACCATTGAGACGGCCGCTCGAGGTGATCTTGATGCCCTGTGCGCCCAAGCGCATCGCGTTTTGCATTGCACGCTTCATCGCGCGCCGGAACATCACGCGCTTTTCCAACTGCGCCGTAATGCCGTCAGCGATCAACTGTGCGTCGGTCTCCGGCTTGCGAATTTCTTCGATATTGACGTGGACAGGTACGCCCATCAACTTCGACAAATTGATGCGAAGATTTTCGATGTCTTCGCCTTTCTTGCCGATCACCACGCCGGGGCGTGAGGAATAGATTGTGATTTTGGCGTTTTTGGCTGGGCGCTCAATGATGATCTTGCTGACCGACGCGCTCGCCAATTTCTTTTTCAGATAGGCGCGAACCTTGATGTCTTCGAGCAGCATGATCGGAAAGTTCTTGCTGTTGGCGTACCACTTCGAAGCCCAGTTCTTGGTAACGACCAGCCGGAACCCGGTTGGGGAAATCTTTTGTCCCATCGTCTGCTCCTATTGCTTGCCGTCGCCGACGGTCACAAACACGTGACAAGTCGGTTTGACAATGCGGTTACCACGGCCTTTAGCGCGCGCTGTAAAGCGCTTCAACACGGGGCCTTTTTCAACGAGGATCGTGGCGACTTTGAGATCGTCAATATCAGCCCCGTTGTTGTGCTCAGCGTTAGCGATGGCGGATTCCAACACCTTCTTGATAATCGTCGCGCCTTTTTTCGGCGTAAACGTGAGGATGTTGAGTGCTTGGTCTACTTTCTTGCCGCGAATCAGATCAGCAACCAGTCGACCCTTTTGCGCGGAGAGGCGTACACCCCAAAGATTAGCGGATACGTTCATGGGTATCGCTCCTTATTTCTTGGCCGACGCAGCGGCCTTCTTGTCGGCCGGATGGCCTTTGAAGGTGCGCGTCAGCGCGAATTCGCCCAACTTGTGACCGACCATGTTCTCGCTGACAAACACCGGAATGTGTTGCTTCCCGTTGTGCACCGCAATGGTCAAGCCGACGAAGTCTGGCAGGATGGTAGAACGACGCGACCAGGTCTTGATCGGTTTGCGGTCTTTAATAGCGGCGGCCTTTTCAACCTTCGCTGCCAAGTGGCCGTCGACAAACGGGCCTTTTTTAATGGAACGTGACATGGCGTTTAACCTTTCCGACGATCGCGAACGATCATGTTCTGTGTGCGCTTGTTGGTACGCGTCTTGAGACCCTTGGCAGGCTGGCCCCACGGCGAACGTGGATGGCCGCCACCGTTGGAACGACCGCCGTGCGGGTGATCGACCGGGTTCATACAAATACCGCGAACCGTCGGACGCCAGCCGCGCCAACGATTGGCACCAGCCTTGCCGATGACCCGAAGGCCGTGTTCGGCGTTGCCAACTTCACCAATAGTGGCGCGACAATCGACATGCACCTTGCGAATTTCGCCGGAACGCAAACGCAGCTGCGCGTACACACCTTCACGCGCGAGCAACTGTACCGAAGCGCCGGCCGAACGTGCGATCTGTGCGCCTTTGCCAGGCTGCATTTCGATGCAGTGAATGGTCGATCCGACCGGAATATTGCGAATCGGCAGGCAGTTACCGACCTTGATCGGTGCGTCCTGACCAGACACAACCTGCTGACCAACTTCGGCGCCCTTCGGCGCGATCATGTAACGACGCTCGCCATCGGCGTAGCACAGCAACACGATATTGGCGCTACGGTTGGGATCGTATTCTAGGCGTTCGACTTTGGCGACGATACCGTCCTTGTCGTTACGCTTGAAATCGATAATCCGGTAGTGCTGTTTGTGTCCACCACCTTGATGGCGGGTGGTGATATGACCGTGGTGGTTACGTCCGGCGTTCTTGGACTGCGGCTCGAGCAACGCCGCATGCGGCGCACCCTTGTGCAGATCCGCGTTGACCACCTTGAGCATGCTGCGGCGGCCCGGCGAAGTCGGTTTGGTTTTAACGAGAGCCATTACGCCGCTCCTTCCGTGAACTGGATGTCGCCCTCGCCCTTCAAGCAAACATATGCTTTCTTGACGTGGTTGCGACGGCCTTCAAAGCGTCCGTGACGCTTTGCTTTGCCTTTTTGGTTGACGATATTGACACTTGCCACTTCGACCTTTTGGTCTTTGAAGAGCAATTCAACCGCAGCCTTGACTTCGGCCTTGGTCGCGCTTCGCAGGACTTCGAATACGACCTGCTTTTGCTTGTCAGCCACCATGGTGGCTTTTTCGGAAATAACGGGTCGCAGTACGACCGTCAATAGACGTTCGGCGTTCATGCGAGCACCTCTTCAAATTGTTTGACCGCACCTTTGGTCAACACCACGTTCGCGAAGCGAACCAGATTAACCGGGTCAGCGTGTTTGGCTTCGAGCACCATGACGTTCTCCAGATTGCGCGAGGAGAGGTACAGGTTTTCGTCGTATTTTTCAGTGATGATCAACACTTGGTCGAGCCCCATGCCCTTGAGCTTGGCAACCAAGCCTTTGGTCTTCGGTGCGTCGAGTGTCATGTTGTCGACTACCGACAGGCGATCTTCGCGAACCAGTTGCGAGAGAATCGCGGCGATGCCGGCGCGATACATTTTGCGATTCACCTTTTGCGAGAAATTCTCGTCCGGCGAGTTCGGGAAAATCTTGCCGCCACCGCGCCACAGCGGCGAGGAAGCCATACCGGCGCGTGCACGCCCCGTACCTTTTTGACGCCAAGGTTTCTTGGTCGATTTCTGCACGTCGCTACGACCTTTTTGCGCGCGGTTGCCCGCGCGTGCGTTGGCCTGAAATGCGGTGACAACTTGGTGAACCAGCGCCTCGTTGTAGTCGCGACCGAACAGTTCGGCGGACGCGTCAACGGTGCCTTGCGATGCACCTTTGTCGTTAATAAGCTTGAGTTCCATTATTTCGCTCCCGTCACTTTAGGAGCCTTCGCCGCCGGGCGAAGCACAATGGTGCCGTTCTTGGCGCCGGGGACATTGCCCTTGACCAGAATCAGCGATCGCGCGACGTCAATGCGAGCGACTTCGAGCATCGGCATGGTCGCCGATACGTCACCCAGATGACCAGCCATGCGCTTACCAGGAAACACGCGACCCGGATCTTGCGCCATACCAATGGAGCCTGGAACGTTGTGCGATTTCGAGTTGCCGTGCGAGGCACGGCCGGACTTGAAGTGGTGACGCTTGATAACACCGGAGAAGCCTTTACCCAGCGTGGTGCCCGACACATCGACCTTTTGGCCAACGGCAAACATCTCGACCGACAGCACCTCACCGACTTTGAGTTCGGCGAGTTTTTCGGGCGAAACGTTGAATTCTCTGACCACTGAGCCGGCTTCAACAGCGGCCTTGGCGTAATGGCCTGCTTGCGCTTTTGCCACTCGCGATGCACGACGCGTTCCGAATGCCACTTGAACGCCGACATACCCATCAACTTCAGGGGTTTTGAGTTGTGTGACTCGGTTATTCGACACGTCCAGCACTGTCACGGGGATGGCGGAGCCATCTTCCATGAAGATGCGGGTCATGCCGACCTTCCGGCCGACGAGACCTAAGCTCATCTTCGTTCCTTTTGTGATTAGCCTCATTTCGCCTTAAAAATCAAAGCGTTACGAGGTGTTCGCTACAATTGGCGAACCGGTTAAACACGTACTTCTGGTCCCTGTCGGCCTCTGCGGCTCATTCCAAGGGGAGCGAAATTGTAAACGCCCCTTCTCAATAAATCAATGACTTACCTTGTTACAGCTTGATTTCGACGTCCACGCCTGCCGGCAAGTCCAGCTTCATCAGCGCATCGACCGTCTTGTCGGTCGGATCGATGATGTCCATCAAACGCAGATAGGTGCGAATCTCCATCTGATCGCGTGAGGTTTTATTGACGTGCGGCGAACGCAGTATGTCAAACCGCTCGATCTTGGTGGGCAGCGGAATCGGGCCCTTGACCACGGCACCGGTGCGCTTCGCCGTCTCGACGATTTCCCGCGCGGACTGATCGATCAATCGATAGTCAAACGCCTTCAGGCGAATGCGAATTTTCTGTTTGGCGAGTTGTGCTGTTGCCATCTCTTTTCCTTTAAACCGGCTCAACGCCGATTGTTACTCTTGCCTAATTCCGAGTTCAGCGTCAGGTATTCAGTGATGGGCGAAACATCCCACCCACGCTCAACACCCAACTCTCAACGCTAAACTTGTCGTCCTGCTCTACTTGATGACCTTCGATACCACACCAGCACCCACCGTCCGACCGCCTTCGCGAATCGCAAACCGCAAGCCGTCTTCCATCGCAATCGGCGCAATCAGCTGCACCACAATCTTGACGTTGTCGCCCGGCATCACCATCTCGGTGCCGGCCGGCAATTGCAGCGCGCCCGTCACGTCGGTGGTGCGAAAGTAAAACTGTGGACGGTAGCCGTTGAAGAAGGGCGTGTGACGGCCACCTTCGTCTTTGCTCAAGACGTAAATCTCGGCTTCAAAGTCAGTGTGCGGGGTGATCGAACCCGGTTTTGCGAGAACTTGACCACGCTCGACGTCTTCGCGCTTGGTGCCGCGCAGCAAAATACCGACGTTGTCGCCCGCTTGACCTTGGTCGAGCAGCTTCCTAAACATCTCCACACCGGTGCAAATGGTCTTTTGCGTGGTCTTGAGACCGACAATCTCAATCTCCTCGCCAACCTTGACGATGCCGCGCTCAATCCGACCCGTCACCACGGTACCGCGACCGGAAATGGAGAATACGTCTTCGACCGGCATCAGGAATGGGCCGTCCAGCGCGCGCTTAGGCTCTGGAATGTAGTTGTCGAGGGCATCGGCCAGTCTCATGATGGCACCTTCGCCCATCTCACCGGTGTCGCCTTCCATGGCTTTCAACGCCGAGCCTTTGATGATTGGAATGTCATCACCGGGGAATTCGTACTTGGTCAGCAGCTCGCGGATTTCCATTTCCACCAGTTCCAGCAGTTCAGCGTCGTCGACCATGTCGCATTTGTTCAAAAACACGACGATGTAGGGCACGCCAACTTGGCGCGCCAGCAGGATGTGTTCACGCGTCTGTGGCATCGGGCCGTCTGCGGCCGAGCACACCAGAATCGCGCCGTCCATCTGTGCCGCACCGGTGATCATGTTTTTTATATAGTCGGCGTGGCCGGGGCAGTCAACGTGGGCGTAGTGGCGGTTGGCCGTTA
Organism: Usitatibacteraceae bacterium; assembly: GCA_038901675.1. Lineage (GTDB taxonomy): Bacteria > Pseudomonadota > Gammaproteobacteria > Burkholderiales > Usitatibacteraceae > UKL13-2. The sequence continues at coordinate 12,075 of JBCKPM010000052.1, forward strand.
CGTACTCAACGTGCGCAGTGTTGATCGTAATACCACGGGCTTTTTCTTCCGGCGCCGCGTCAATCTGGTCGTAGGCCTTGGCCTCACCACCAAATTTCCTCGCCAATACCATC
>JBCKPM010000053.1:0-11911 GCA_038901675.1 Usitatibacteraceae bacterium
GCGACTTTCTTCAATTGTGGCTCTGGCCCAAGAACACCGTAAACGAACAACACCCAGATCCCAATGAGTGCGATCAACGACGCAACCAATCTCGATTTCTCCAGCTGCAAATACTTCATTAGTGCTGCCCTTCGGACCGTGTTGGTTGTGTGAAGACGTACCGACTATTGAGCAGGTAAGAAAACAGGATATAGATCACGCCCGCCAATAACTGGCTAAAGCCCTCATGGAAAGACAGCCAGTGGATCAGGACGACCAGTGTGATTAAGTTGGCCGAGTACGCAACCGAAAAAACAATAAGAAAGCGCACTAATTCCGCAGACGGCTTCCCCACTGAGCGAAATGTAAATACCTTGGAAAGCACGAACGAAAACGCGAGCCCTACTGCATAGCCGATTGCGTTACTCAACTCTGGCGAAATTCCGAATCCGTACATAGCCGAGAAAATAACAGCGTAGCCAAGCACTGTATTAAACGCGCCGACGGTTAAGAACCGCGAAAACTGACCTTTCACTTGGCTGCGTGCACGAAGTATTGCCCGCCTAGCGGTAGCCACTTGAGCTTCGGTTCAAGCCAAAGCAATTTATTGAGACTTGGCGGGATGAAAAGGCAATAGCCTTGTGCCACGTCACGAAGACCAGCAGTGGAGAGTAAAGCCATGAGTTCCGAGGGCTTAAGTAAGACCGCATCGGCGTCGTATGCACAGTTGGAAACAATGCGCCTCGTGACTGGGTTATAGGGGTTGTGCTCAAACACAATCGCCTCGCCATGCGCTGTCAGCCGACTCGCCAGAAGCATCGCTGCATTGCCCCGCTGCGTTGGAGGAATATGGTGGAACACGCCGGCTACAAAAATAAAATCAAATTCACTCTTTCTGGGCGCAAGGTCATCTTCCAAAAAAAACTGCACGTCCGGCTGCAGTTTCATTGCAACATTCAGGCTCGCTGGCGAGATATCTGACCCAACCACCTCAGCATCCGGAAATGCCGCTTTTAGGAATGGAATATTTCGCCCGATTCCACATCCGTACTCGAGAATTCGGTTCACCGGATTCTTGATGCGCGACTTGGCAAGCTCGACCTTGTAACGCGCAAAATACTCATCATTTTTTGAAAAAAACCCAGTCTGCTCCCGAAGCAATTGGTCGTAATCCTGCGTGTACTGATCGAAGTTGACGCGTTCACTCATGATGCTCAATGACCTCATCAATAATATAACGAGGACGCGCTTTCACTTCCTCATAGATCCCGCCGATATAGGCACCTATCACCCCCATCATAATGAGTTGTATTCCACTAAATAGCAGCAAGAGAGTCACAAGCGTTGTCCATCCGCTCGGGATGGCTCGGTCTAGAAAAAACGATACGACTGCGCCAACCATAAGCAAGAATGCTAGCGCCGCGAAGCCTACCCCAACAAAAATGCCCGCGTGCAGTGGTCGCGCGCTGAAAGACAGTATTCCAGCCATGGCCAGATTGAGCATGCGTGATAGCGAATACTTCGACGTTCCCGCAAATCTATCGGCAGCTATGAATTCGACGCCTTTTTGGTTGAAGCCGATCCACGCGAACAGCCCGCGCAAAAACATGTTGCGCTCTCGAAAATCGGTCGTCAGGATTCTTGCCACGCGTCTGCTAATGAGTCGAAAGTCGGCGGCGTTGGCATTGATTGGCACCTTCGATAGGTAGCGCAGCGCATGGTAGAACGCGTTACCGAGTGACTTCCGGAAAAAACCGACCTTTTCAGTGTCACGACGAACCGTATAGACAACATCGAAACCTTCCCTAAACGCGAGAATCAACTCGGGAATCAACTCGGGCGGATGCTGTAAGTCACTGTCCATCATGACGATGGCGTCTGCGTCAACCGAATGCTCAATACCAGCCAGTAGTGACATTTGGTGTCCGAACCGAGATGATAGTGCGATGACTTTGGCATTTCGATCACGTGAGACTACGCCGCGTAGAATCGCCAAAGTGTCATCGCTAGACCGATCCACCACAAATAGAATGCTGGCCTCAATGTCAGTCAGTGTGTCCAGAACCGATTTTGTTCGCTCGTAGAACTGCAAAATGCCTTGAGCTTCATTGAAAACGGGCGCGATGATCGTAAGTCTTAGTTTATCCATACGTCGCCAATTCCATCAATTTTTGCGTTTTTGCGAGACTCGCGTAAATGACGGGGACATCGAATCCCGTGCGGTTGGAAAGCGCCGGGCTCTCGCGCACAACGTCACTATTGAGACCGTGCGTGTTCAGTTCGGTGTCGAGCAAAGCGCGCATCGTCGTCGGTACGCCACTGGCGACGTGGTAAGCGTGTCCGGCAATTCCAAAGTGCAATATCGCCAACAATTGCTGCACCGCCGCCGGTAGCGGCAGGTAGTCGCGCGTTGCCGAGAGCGCCCCAACTTCGATGTGTGTTCTCTGTCCGTCCTTCAATTCTCGTATTTGCGCATGTACTCGCCCAACGAATAGCCGCTCGGACAAGTTCTCTCCGGACAAATTGAAGATGCGCGCAAGGACAACGTCCACCTTGCGTGCCGCGTAGAAAGAAACCAATTGTGACTGACAGGCCTTGGTCACTCCATAGACCGAGACGGGAGCTAGCACATGCAATTCATCGATCGGATTTTCTTCAGCCCTGATGGCACCGTATTCGGCAGCAGAGCCAATGAGAACGACACGAACTGGTTTGTCGCACCGTGCGACCCACTTGAGTATCTCCTCGGCGGCACCAAAATTTATGTTTAGCGACTCTGCAAGATCGGTTCCAAACGTCGCTGCCAAATGCAATACACAATCGGGGCGCACGCTTTCCAGCACCTTCGTGATGTCCCCCGGTTTCGAAAAATCACACTCGAACGAGTTTAGGGCTTCATGCAAAGCCCCACGCCTAGTGGTGAATAAATCGTATTCACCCATTTCTCGGAGCCGATCGACGGTGGCCATACCGAGCGCCCCGGACGCACCCGTCACGAGCATGCGTCTCACAGCGAAAGACCCAACTTCGCCGATAGCGCCGCAAAATTCTCGTCAGCATATTCGTAGTCATCGGGTCGACCAATATCCAACCAATACCCCGCAAATGTGCAGATATCGATTCTCTCGCCCCGCGCCAAACCATCAAGCATCAGCGTATCAAATCCGTATGGTTGTGCGCGCAGCAGCCCCTGTATGACGCTTCGGTTGAGACAGTAAATCCCCATGCTCACGTCAAAGTCATACGCTGGTTTTTCCTTGAAGCTGGTCAGTTGGCCGCTACCATCCATACCAATGACGCCAAAATCTACTTTGACTTGCCGCCGATAGGAGGAGACCGAAATCGACGCGCCTTTGCTGACGTGCTCCTTAAAGAAAGCGCCGTAATCCAAGTCGCAGAGAATATCGCCATTCATCACCAGAAAATTGTCGGGCAAGTCCTGCAGCAACGTAAGCGGCCCGATGGTACTCAGTTCGACCTCTTCGATCGAGTAGTCCAGCTTGAGCCCAAATCGCGATCCATCTCCAAAGTACGCCATGATCAAGTGCGATAGATGATTGACCGCAAGCGTAACGTGGTCAAACCCCGCCTTCGCGAGCTGCATGATGACAATTTCGAGGATCGAATACTTGCCGCCAAGTGGAACCAACGGCTTGGGAATGAGCGTTGTGTAGGGTCTCAGTCGTGTACCCTTACCACCGGCCATAATAATTGCTCTCATCGGTGCGTCCGGCTACACGTTGTAAAGCCAAGCCTTGTAACGGGCGAGGTTTTGATCGTTGCGGAACCATTCAACGGTATCACGCAAGCCATCGTGAAAACTATAAGCTGGGCGCCAAGCCGTCAGGGCTTTGATTCGGCTGTTGTCCCCGATCAGTCTGTACACCTCAGACGCGTCGGGTCGTAGGCGTTGTTCGTCTGTCAAAATTTTTACCCCGGGATTAATTTCAGCCACTAAAAAATTAGCGACATCGCCAATCGAGTGCTCTTCCCCGGTCGCAATATTGAGCTCCTGCCCTACCGCCGCGTCAGCCTCGGCAATTGCGATAAACCCCTGCACCGTATCCTTCACATAGTTAAAATCGCGCGTCGGTGCGAGACTTCCCAATTTCAACTCGGTATGACCGCACAAAAGCTGCACGATCACGGTCGGAATAACTGCCCGCGCCGATTGCCGCGGGCCGTAGGTATTGAAAGGTCTGACGATCACGACCGGAGTACCAAAGGAGCGGAAAAATGATTCCGCGAGCCGATCAGCACCTATTTTGGTCGCGCTGTAGGGAGACTGCCCTTGAAATGGATGTTTTTCGTCAATTGGTGCGTATTGCGCAGTCCCATAGACCTCAGAGGTGGACGTAACCAGTACCCGCTCGATACTGTGCGTGCGTGCGGCTTGGAGAACGTTTAATGTTCCCTTGATATTCGTCTCAACATAGGAATCGGGTGAGTGATACGAAAATGGTATGGCAATGAGGGCAGCAAGATGGAACACCACGTCACAACCCTTCATTGCTTCGGATACACCGTTGGGATCACGAATGTCGCCCGCAAAAACGTCAAGGGCACGCAATTGCGCGACAGGCAGAGTATCTAGCCATCCCCAGCTATTGAACGAGTTGTAATAGACAAAGGCGCGCACATCGCAGCCCTTTGTCAGAAGTGCCTCAACGAGATGGCTGCCAATAAAGCCATCGGCGCCTGTGACTAGGATTTTTTTTCCGCTGAGGTTCATCGCGCTATCTGATGCCGGTAGGAATGCAATTGACGAGAGCCGCGCCCAAGACGCTGATACTTGTAAACAAACGTTGTAGCCAGCGGCGTATTCTACTGAATCAGCGCCGTCGTCGCCTGAATATTCGCCCTCTTTGCATGACCACGCCGCCCAGCATTGCCCGGTTCGCAACCATTCCGAGACTGAACCCAGCCGCGGCTGGTAACCGCGAGCCAACCCAAATCGTTGGACGCATGTCACGCGGAACAAACCTGTGATCCACCATGGGTACCTGCGGTAAGGATTTGTTCGCCAAAATGCATGCGTACTTCATCGTCACGCATCGACGACAACGGCCATCTCCAACTCGTCGACGCGACCTGTGGAACTCTCTCAGCCCAACTCGCGACTCAAATCGCGCTCAATATCGGCCAAGCCTTCCAGACCCACCGCCACCCTCATCAAGCCTTGGGTAATCCCCGCCGCCGCACGCTCGGCATCGCTCAATCGCGCATGCGTCGTCGTCGCCGGGTGCGTGATGGTGGACTTGGTATCGCCCAGATTGGCCGTAATCGAAATCATCTTGCAAGCATCAATCACCCGCCACGCAGCGTCTTGCCCACCGTCGACTTCAAAAGCGAGTACCGCACCTTGCTTCGAAGCCTGCCGCATTGCCAGCGCATGCTGCGGATGCGATTCCAAACCGGCATAGTAGACGCGCTTCACCAGCGGTTTTTGCTCCAAACACCGCGCCAATGCTAGAGTTTGTTCGGATTGCGCGTCAATACGCAAGCGCAGTGTTTCCATGCCCTTTAGACACACCCACGCGTTGAATGGCGACAGCGCAGCCCCAGCCGTGCGCACATAGTTGTAGATCGGCTCAATCAGCGCCTTGCGGCCGCACACGGCACCGGCGAGCACGCGACCCTGCCCATCCAGATACTTGGTTGCCGAGTGAATGACAATGTCCGCGCCGAGTTCGAGTGGGCGCTGCAATGCGGGCGTCAGCAAACAGTTGTCCACGGCGAATACCGCGCCGGCTTTGCGGGCGATGGCGGCGACCGCTTGAATATCGACTATCTCGGCCAGCGGATTCGATGGTGACTCGCAAAACAGCAGTTTGGTATTGGGTCGCATCGCCGCGCGCCAATCATCGGTACTCGCGCCGTTTACCCACGTCGTCGAAATGCCCAGCCGCAATGCAATCTGATCAAACAGCGGCACGACGGTACCAAACACGCTGCGCGACGACACGACGTGATCGCCCTGCCGGAGCAAGCCAAACACGGTCGCTGCGATGGCCGCCATGCCAGTGGCCGTCGCCACGCAATCCTCAGCGCCTTCGAGCGCGGCAAGGCGCGCTTGAAACATGCTGACCGTGGGATTGGTAAACCGCGAGTAAACAAACCCCGGCTCTTGATTGGCGAATTTGCGCGCCGCCTCGGCGGCACTTTTATACGTAAAGCTCGACGTCAGCACCAGCGCTTCGGAGTGCTCCTGAAAATTCGATTGCAGTTGACCCGCACGCACCGCGAGCGTATCAAAACCAATTTTGTTGTCTTCAGGATTGGCCATCGCGTCGCTCAATCCACCGTCGAAAAACCAAGATCGAGCTGATTGGCTTCATGCCCGCGATCATCGCCGCGCGTCTCACCATCGTTGCGGCTGGCTTCAACGCCCGCCAAATATTCTGCCGAGACGCCGCCCGTGACGTAGTGGCCGTCGAAACATGAGGCGTCAAAATTCTTGATCAATGGATTACATTTTTTGACATCAGCCACCAAGTCCGCCAGTTCCTGATAGAACACGGCGTCAGCACCGATGACCTCAGCAATTTCGGCCGTGGTACGGCCAGTCGCAATCAGCTCGCCTCTGGTTGGCATGTCGATGCCGTACACGTTCGGGAATCGCACGGGCGGTGCGGCGGAGGCAAAGTACACTTTGCGCGCGCCACAATCGCGCGCCATTTGCACAATCTCTTTGGAGGTCGTACCACGCACGATCGAATCGTCCACCAACAGGACATTTTTCCCTTTGAATTCAATCGCCATCGCGTTCAGTTTTTGCCGCACCGATTTCTTGCGCTGCTCACGACCCGGCATGATGAAGGTACGTCCGATATAGCGATTCTTGATGAACCCCTCGCGGTACTTGACGCCAAGCAATTGCGCGACTTCCACGGCTGAGGGGCGCGAGGTATCGGGGATCGGAATGACCACATCAATCTGGATATCGGGCTGCTGGCGCAAGATCAACTCGCCGAGCGATTTACCCATCAGCGCACGCGTCTCGTACACCGACACCCCGTCGATAACGGAGTCTGGCCTGGCGAGGTAGACATACTCAAAAATGCACGGGTTCAACGTCGGATTGACCGCGCACTGTCTGGAGAAAAAATTACCTGAGCTATCGACCAGAATCGCTTCGCCCGGCGCCACGTCGCGCATCACGGTAAAGCCCAGCGCATCGATGGCAACACTTTCGGATGCGACCATGAATTCGACGCCGTTGTCGGTTTCGTTCTTACCGATGATAAGTGGCCGAATGCCGTGGGGATCACGAAACGCGAGCAACCCGTAGCCGGCGATCATGGCGACAATAGCGTAGGCACCCTTGGCACGCCGATGCACACCTGCCACCGCCGAAAAAATCGACGCCGGATCGAGGCGTGGGCCGTTCGCCGACAGCGTCAATTCATGTGCGAACACATTGAGCAACACTTCCGAGTCGGAACTGGTATTCACATGCCGCAAGTCATCCTGAAACAACTCGCGCTGCAACTCCGGCGTATTGATCAGGTTGCCATTGTGGCCAAGTACGATGCCAAACGGCGAATTGACGTAAAACGGCTGCGACTCGGCAACACTCGCGGCTGAGCCCGCCGTCGGGTAGCGGCAATGCGCGATTCCCATGTTGCCGGTCAGGTTGCGCATATTGCGCGTGCGAAATACGTCTCGCACCAGGCCTTTATCTTTATGCATGTGAAACGTTCGACCGTCTGCGGTCACAATGCCGGCAGCGTCTTGCCCGCGATGTTGCAACACCATGAGCCCGTCGTAGAGTAGCTGATTGACCGGGCTTTTCGAGACGATGCCAACAATGCCGCACATGGGTACCTCTAAAAATTCAATCAAGCTGATGATGGCAAGGCGCAAAGTCGCGAAAAAGCGCAGTGTACACGTAGTACATGAGCATTTTGAGCGGCTTTGCAACGCCGCCAGCGCGGCTTCAGTGAATTTTTAGAGGTGCCCACATAGTGTCTATCCCTGTCGTGCCGTAGGCTTAACGTTATTAGGAGGCGCGCGATCCTGCGCCGCGCCGCGAAATCGTACTTTTGCCGCCATGGCATCGGGCAACACACCGCGTGCGTACATCGCACCCAATTCCATCCACGCTGTTAGCGCGGCCTCTCTCCACAGTGCTGACTGCGGGATTTTGGTGAGGCCCACTGCAAGCGTCAGCGCGAGCAACACCAACAAACCGCGCGCCACGCCGATCAACGCGCCGACGCCACGATCCAACGCGGTCAGGCCGAGTTTGCGCGCGACCTCGGAGAGCAGGCTTGCGACCAGCGAGGCGAGTACCAGCACAACCAGAAATATCGCTACCCAAGCCAACACCGTGCGGCCGACCGGCTCACCGACCCAATCTGCAAAGTGTGGAGCCAAATCGGCAGCATAGGTATGAGCGATGCCATAGGCGAGCACCCAGCCGATGATATTGACGACTTCGCGAATCGCGCCGCGCATGATGCCCGCGCCGACTGAGAGCAGCATCAGCAACACAACGGCGTAGTCGACGGCGTTCATCGGCGGCTAAGGCAACGGGACGATCTTGCCGTCGATGCCCGCCAGCTTGACCTGCGCCAGCGCGCCTTCGGCTTTGTCTTTGCTTGCAAACGGTCCAACACGTACCCGAACCACACTGCCGGATTTAACCTGGATGGTGTCCGTAAATACGGGCAACTTCGCTTCTTGCATGCGGGTCACGACCGCTTTTGCGTTGTCGGCATCCTTGAATGCGCCGAGTTGAATGACAAAACCACTCATGGCCTCATCCGGCGCTTTGGCGGTCGACGGCGTCACGACCTTGGCAGCAGATTTGGGCTCGGATTTGGGCTCTGGCTTGGGTTCCAGTTTGGGCTCGGATTTGGGTTCTGGCTTGGGTGCGGGCTTTGACGGCTCTGCCTTGGTTGCCGTATCGACTGGTGCCAGTGCAGTGTTCACTGCCGGTGTCGCGTCAACTGAGGCTTTGGCTGCGCCACTCTGCGCCGCTGCTGGGGGTGAGACAGGCGCGGCCAACGGCGGCAAACCTTCTTTGGGCGGTATTTGCACTTCGATCTGCTGCTTGGCCACCTCAGTGCGTTTGGGCTCCGAGTCGAAAATCATCGGCAACACCACCACCGCAACCACGCCGATGGTTGCGGCACCGACTAGGCGGCGGCGACCGCGTCGTTTCAACTCGAGTTCGGCAGCGGTAGGATCAATCGATTTTGCAATGGGCATTTTGGCGATGGCTTGGAAGGCAAACTGCAAATTAAACGATCAATTCAATCCGTCTTTGGTGGCACCGTGCCATTAAGAGCCTGTTCCTCAATAACATGAACATTTGACTCGCTGGGCTTGGGCGCGCTGCGTCGTTGCGAATCGCTTGTGTGGCTCGCCACACGGCGCACTCCGCGCCTAGCACCGCATCCCAATCCAGCGGCCAAATGTCCAAGTTATTTCGTTACAGGCTCTAACGATCCCGGTCGAGCACCTTCAACAGATCGGCAACCGTATAGAAGGAACCGAACCCCAAAATTCTATCATTCTGCGTGGCGCGCGCTCGCGCGGCGCGGTAAGCATTTTCGATGCTGGTGTACGCTGTGAAGCGTCCCACCAGTCCGTTCGCCTCCAGCGTGGCCGTCAGCTGCGCGGCGCTCGCACCGCGCTCGCCCGGCAGCCCGGCGACATACCAGTGATCAATGCGATCCTTTAGCACGTTGACGACGCCGCCAATGTCCTTGTCGCGAAGCATGCCAAACACGGCGTAGGTATTCTGAAAAAAACCCATCGAACCCAAGGCCTCATGCAGTGCCCGCGCCGCATGTGGGTTGTGCGCGACGTCCAGCACCACGGTCGGTCGCCCCGGCAGCACTTGCATTCGGCCCGGCCAAATGACTTCCAACAGCCCGCGCTTAACGTGATTCTGCGACACCGGTATCTCGCATCGCGCCAGCGCCGCCAGTGCCGCGATCGCGGCGGCGGCATTGTTGAGCTGGTAGCGTCCACGCAGTGCTGGCATCGGCAGGGAGTGACGGCTCGATGACTCGCCCATGATGGTGCCCTGCCACTGCCACTGGCCTTCCATCACCGTGTACTGATAGTCGCGACCGATGATGTGCAGCGGCGCGCCAATCGATCGCGCGTAGTCGGCCACGGACGCGGGCATGTCGGGGTCGGCAAAAATGGCTGGCCGGTCGGGTCGATATACATGCGCTTTTTGGAAGCCGATTTTTTCGCGCGTGTCGCCGAGAAATTGTTGATGATCGAGATCAATCGAGGTGACGATGCTGACATCTGCATCCACCAAATTGACCGCATCAAGTCGGCCACCCATGCCGACTTCGAGGATGCCGATCTCAACGCTCTCGTGAACAAAGCACCACAGCGCGGCAAGGGTCGCATATTCGAAGTACGTGAGCGGAATCACGTCCGCGCTACAGCGCGCTTGCTCCACGGCTGCGAACGATTCCATCAGCAGCGCGTCGCTCGCTTCTGTCTGCGCAATGCGAACGCGCTCGTTGTAGCGCAACAAGTGCGGCGACGAAAAGAAACCCGTTTTGTAGCCGGCGATGTGCAAAACCGCTTCGAGCATGGCGCATGTCGAGCCCTTGCCATTGGTGCCGGCGACGACAACGTTGCGCGGTGGCGTTGGCGTGCCCATGCGTTGCCACACCGTGCGTACACGATCAAGTCCCATGACGATTTCGGCCGAATGTTGCCGGCCGATATGATCGAGCCAAGCCTCTAGCGTGGTCGGCACTGTATTGGGCGGCGTCATCGCGGGGCTGGCACGGCGAGCGCGGCGTCGGCCAAACTCAAGCAAACAAGCGCTGTTCCGGGCAAAAATGCCTGAACCTGCTCGTCAATAGGACAGTTTCGCACCGCGAGCGCCGCAACCGAGCCATAGTGGGCGTACACGCCGGACACTGGCCTAGCAGCCTGTCGGACTTGAAGGAAATCGGCTGCAAAATGACCTGGCCAGTGCATATTTCCCCGCTTTCCTGCGCCAAGGGAACAACCATTGGCTTGAAAAGCGGGAAAATCTGCCCTCGCCCAGCTCATTTTTCGCTTCGATTCTTCAAGTCCGACAGGCTGCTAGTCAGGTTGTTTCCGGCATCGGCGCTGGTTCGCGCTGCAACAACGTGACCAGCGAGGCGATTTTGTGGCGCATCTCTCGTCGATCCACAATCATGTCAATCGCGCCTTTTTCCATCAGGAATTCAGCGCGCTGAAACCCATCGGGCAAGGTTTGGCGCACCGTCTGCTCAATGACGCGCGGTCCGGCAAAGCCGATGAGTGCGCCGGGCTCGGCGATCACCACGTCGCCAAGCATGGCGAAACTGGCCGATACACCGCCCATGGTCGGATCGGTGAGGACCGAAATAAACGGCAACCGTGCATTCGACAACTGATGCAGGCAGGCCGTGGTCTTGGCCATTTGCATCAACGACAGCAAGCCCTCTTGCATACGTGCGCCACCGGTCGCAGTGAAACACACAAAGGGCAGCTTTTCGTCGTAACAGGCTTCAACCGCACGGGCAAAACGCTCGCCGACGACCGAACCCATCGAGCCGCCCATGAAGTTGAATTCAAAGCACGCGGCAATCATGTTGACGCCTTCGACCGTGCCTTGCATGACCACCAGTGCGTCGGTCTCGCCGGTCGCCTTTTCCGCGTCCACCAGACGATCCGCATACTTCTTGCTGTCCTTGAATTTCAAACTGTCGATGGGAACGATTTCCGAGCCGAGTTCGGCACGTCCTTCTGGGTCGAAAAACAAATCCAGGCGCGCGCGCGCGGAAATGCGATTGTGATGCCCGCACTTCGGGCACACGTGCATGTTGTTTTCCAGATCCGTGAAGTACAACGTCGCCTGGCACGCCGGACACTTGCTCCACAGGCCCTCTGGTACCGCCTTTTTGGCCGGCGAGGTGCTTGATTTGATCTTCGGGGG
>JBCKPM010000054.1:0-11779 GCA_038901675.1 Usitatibacteraceae bacterium
AAAAGTGGGACAAGCACTGTCACACCTACAACGCTTGCGGCCAGCCTGTCTATTTCGTGCAGAACGACTGGTATTCAGATGTTTATGTCCCACACGCCCGTGAGGCCCGTGGGCGCAAAGGCAAGTCAGCCGAGCAAGGCCAGGGCGACCATCCAGGCAAAGGTCAGGGCAAAGTCAAGAAGGACAAAGACCGCAATTGATTGTCCGTCGGGTCCGGCGCGCGCGGATTCAACGCGGCTGCGCGCGGCGCTGTTCTCAAACGGCGATTGATTGCGTTCGCGCCGGCGTTCACCCGTGAGTCGGGGATACCCGATGCGCCGCGAATGCGGTAGCCTACGTCTTTCAGTGAGCGAGGCGGCGTGATGACAAATTCACTTGAACTAACGCAACCACAACTGATTGACCTACTCAACGCGCGTCCGGCATCTGAGGCGGCCAAACTATTAGTCGATGTCGATGCGCCCAAAGCGTACGACGTCCTCGTTGCGCTCAACCCCGCGTTTGCCCAAGATATTCTAGCCGAGCTTGCGGAACCACAGCGCGGTGCCGTCATTGCCGTCGCGTCGCCCGAACTCGCGCGGCAGTGGGCACGCAATCAATCGTTTGACGTCGGCAGCGTCGGGCGGTTGATGGAGCCGGTGCTAAGCACGTTTGCCGCTAGCACTACCGTGGGCAGCGCGATCGAGACGTTGCGCATGCTGATCAAGTCGGCATTTATCACGTACGGCTACGTCGTGGACAGCGGCGGCAAATTGCAGGGTGTCGTGACCATGCGCGACCTGTTGTTCGCCGACAACGATAAGACCCTCGGCGAGATCATGCTCGCTGAAGTTTTTGCACTGAGTCCGCACGCGCGGGTGTCCGATGCGATGCGGCTGACGCTCAATCGCCACTACCCGGTATACCCGGTGTGCGATGAAAATCGTGTGCTGTTAGGGCTGGTGCGTGGGCAAACCATCTTTGAATCCGAAGCCTTCGAAATTACCGCGCAGGCCGGTAGCATGGTCGGTGTCGAGAAAGAAGAGCGCATCTCCACGCCGATACGGCAGAGCTTCAAGTTTCGTCATCCGTGGTTGCAGTTGAATCTGCTCACAGCATTCTTGGCTGGTGGCGTGGTCGCGATGTTTCAAGGCACCATCGATCAGATCGTCATTCTCGCGGCGTTTTTGCCGGTACTGGCCGGGCAGGCGGGTAACACCGGATGTCAGGCGATGGCCGTCACGTTGCGCGGCATGACGCTCGGCGAAATCAAAGTCGGTGACGGCAAGCGACTGGTGATTAAGGAAGGTATGCTCGGTGCCATGAACGGTGCGCCGATTGGAGTGATTACCGGTGCCGCGATGTACTTCACCGCTGTGGTGCAACATCCACAACACGCCTTGATGCTCTCGACGGCAACATTTTTAGCGATGGTCGGCGCGTGCACGGTGAGCGGTATCGCCGGTGCGGTGGTGCCGCTGACACTGAAACGCTATGGCGCCGATCCGGCGACTGCGTCGAGTATTTTTCTGACGACGTCAACCGACATTGCCAGCATGGGACTGTTGCTTGGCATCGTAGCGTTGATGTTGCGTTGATGTTGCGCGGGCGTCGCATTGATGTTGCGCAGCTTTTGCGGCTTGCGCGTTGTTCATGCTGTTGATGATGGCCGTGACTTCAGCCTCCTCCTCCTCAACATTCTTGGCGGCCAGTACCAACGGTGCCGTGACCATCATGCTAATCGTGTCGGTCACGCCGGTCTGTGTATCGGTGGTACAAGCCGCAGCGCAATCGTTGCGACCGGACGGGCAGTTCTGCCAGCACACCGGTCCAACGCCGTCATAGCCCGCCTTACAGTTCGGGAATTAAAGCAGCCCATCCTTTTCTTGACCTGCGGGACAGGTTGAAAGCGGCACACCAACGCCGCGTCCGAAACTCTGTCGGTAACAATACTGCTGGCGACTATTGGAAACTTCCTGCCCGATCCACTTCAACACCTTTTGCGAATCGGTCGCCGACAGCGCGGGTCTGGGAGCTTGCGCGTCCACCGGGAGTGACGTCGCGACCATCGCGACACCGAGCATAGACACAGCGAAAAAGCGACAGCGTGCAGCGAGGCGGCGCAGCGCCCGATGATGGTTCGAATCTGCATGACACTCCCCTTGATAGATGGTGACGCGACGGTAGGTGCGAACAGCGTTTGTTTTTGCTCAGTGCCGCTGTGCGGGAAAAAAGTTATCCAAGCACTCGCTACAGGGTACACAAAATGGCTGCTGCAGCGCACCAAGAAACCGCCGTTGGACGGGTGTCTCAGACCAAAAATGCCTGAAACGGCGCGCCGATACTAGGGTTTTCTCGGCGACCGTGCGGTCGACGTCGCACTCGGCGTCGTTGCGCTGCCCCGTGCTATCGTGTCGCATACCGCGCTGCGCTGGTTGGTCACTGGCGCACCTTTACCCGACGCTCACAAGGAATATCCCATGCCAGGCCTGTTACCGAATGTTGATCCCGATGGCTTGCTTGAATTTTCAGTCGTCTATACCGACCGCTCGCTGAATCACATGTCGCAACGCTTTCAAGGCGTGATGAAAGAAATTGCGCGCATGCTGACCACGGTGTATCACGCCAAGTCGGCGGCGCTGGTGCCGGGTAGCGGCACGTTCGGCATGGAGGCTGTCGCGCGTCAGTTTGCCACTGGAAAAAAAGCGCTGGTGATTCGCAACGGCTGGTTCAGCTATCGCTGGACGCAGATTTTCGACATGGGCAAAATTCCGGCGTCGAGCACCGTGCTCAAAGCGCGACGTGTCAGCGGCGCGCGCCAAGCTTCGTGGATACCAGCGCCGATTAGCGAGGTCGTCGCCACCATCACCGCGGAAAAACCGGATGTCGTGTTCGCGCCGCACGTCGAAACGTCGGCGGGAATGATCTTGCCGGATGATTATTTGCGCGCCGTGGCTGACGCCGTGCATGCGGTGGGTGGCCTATTCGTGCTCGACTGCATTGCCTCCGGGGCGATGTGGGTCGATATGCAGGCCACCGGCGTTGATGTGTTGGTGAGTGCGCCGCAGAAGGGCTGGAGCAGCTCACCTTGTTGCGCCATGGTGATGCTGTCTGAGCGTGCGCGCAAGGTAATTGACGACACTACTAGCACCAGCTTCGCCTGCGACTTGAAAAAATGGCTGCAAATCATGGAAACCTATCAGAAAGGCGGGCACGCGTACCACGCAACGATGCCGACCGATGCGTTGACACGGCTGTGCGAAGTGATGAAAGAAACCGAAGCCTACGGTTTTTCCCGCGTGCGCGACGAGCAAATCGCATTGGGAAGCAAAGTGCGCGCGCTGTTCGAACGCCGCGGTCTCGCGAGCGTCGCCGCGGACGGCTTCAAGGCACCCGGCGTGGTGGTCAGCTACACCGACGATTCAGCATTGCAATCGGGTCGCAAATTTCTTGCCGAAGGTCTGCAAACTGCGGCCGGTGTGCCGTTGCAATGCGACGAGGGTGCCGACTTCTCGACGTTTCGCATCGGACTATTCGGCCTCGAAAAGTGGCACAACGTCGATCGTACCGTGGCGCATCTGGCGGCGGCGCTCGATCGCTTGGGCATCGGCGAGGCCGTGCCGCAGCAGAAAGTGGCCAGCGTTTAACGACCGCAGCACCAGCGGTGCCGTGCCCAATACCGCAACGAATTAGCGCAAAATGCGGCATGCGCCCCGATAGGGGTTAACCATCACAGGGTTTGTTATGCCGTTATCCACCTCTGCACGTTTATTGTTCAGTTCCTGCCTAGTTGTTGCTGCGACCAGCGCCGCCGCGCAAGCACTGGTCGCGCCGGTGCGCGAAGTCATCGACGTGATGCACGGGGTGAGCGTCAAGGATCCGTATCGCTATTTTGAGAATGTCAAAGCGCCGGAAGTGCAGGAATGGCTGAAGGCACAGGCGGCGGTGTCGCGCGACACGCTCGACAAAATCGAGCTGCGCGACAAAATTGAAAAACGCATTACCGAACTCACTATCGCAGCTGGGGATGCGATTTACGGCATCGTGCGCCTTGCCGGTGGTCACATCTATTACATGAAGCGCCCGAAAGGCGAGCGTCAGTTTAAGCTGGTCACGCGCACGGGGCTGACGGGTGCCGAACGCGTATTGGTTGACCCTGAAGTCGATACCAAGCGCACCGGTGTGCCACACGCCGTCAACTACTTTCGCGCGTCCTGGGACGGCAAATACGTCGCCTATGGAATGTCAGCAGGTGGTTCGGAAGATGCATCGCTGTACATTCTTGACGTGAAGACCGGCAAGAATATTGGGCAGCCGATTCCGCGCGTACACGATACCAACATCAGCTGGCTGCCCGACAGCAAATCACTCACCTACAACCAGTTAAAGCCACCGACTGCCGGTGAGCCCGAATCCGAGATGTATCTCGACAGCAAGGTGATGTGGCTCAAGGTTGGTGACCCGGAGGCACAAGCGAAAGCCGTTTTCGGGCCAACGGTGACGAGAAATCTTGGCTTAGCGAGGCTTGATGTCGGATACCTGATCTTTGCGCCGGGCAGCTCATTCATGATCGCACGTACCACCGACACGACCCTGCCCGAAGGCTATTTATTTCTGGCACGTGTTGCCGACCTCGGCAAGTCGAACATTGCGTGGCGCAAGATTTCGGCGTTTGCAGACAAGATCACCGACGTCGATTTGAAAGGGCACGACCTCTATTTTCTGACGCACCACAATGCTCCGCAAAAGCGCGTTATGAAACTCGATTTGCGCCGACCATCACTGCGATTTGCGGTTGACGTAGCATTGCCACCCAAGGACAGTGTGCTCGAGGATTTTACGTTAACGCGGGACGCCATCATCGGCTCCGTTCGACAAGGCACCGAGATCGTGTTGCGTCGCTACAAACCTGGCAACGTCAACGGTGAGGCGATTCCGATGCCGTTCAAGGGCGCGGCCAGTGTTCACGCCGATCCCGCGCACGTCTACACCGATGTGCTCTACACGGCAGCGGGATGGACGCAACTGGCGCGCACGTTTGTGTTGAAAGGCAATGTGTCTACCGACGCTGGACTGCGCGTGACGCCAACACTTCCCGATCTGCCGGAAGTAGAGATCGTTGAAGTGAAAGTGGCGAGCCATGATGGTGTGATGGTTCCGATGACGCTGCTGTACAAGAAGGGGATGAAGCGCGACGGCAGCAACCCGACGTTGCTGACGGCGTACGCGGCGTACGGTTTTTCGGAAACGGCTGGATTCTCCGGTGCTCGCATGGCGTGGATTGAGCAAGGCGGTGTCGTCGCGTTGGCCAATGTGCGAGGCAGCGGCGTGTACGGCGATGGGTGGTATCGCGCCGGTTTCAAGGCAACCAAATCCAACACTTGGAAGGACGGCGTGGCGTGTGCCAAATATTTGATCAACGAAAAAATTGCTTCACCGCAAACGCTCGCCGCAATGGGCACCAGTGCCGGTGGCATTTTTGTCGGTCGTGCGGTTACTACCGCGCCTGAACTGTTTGCCGCCGCGGTTTTTGACGTCGGCGTCATGGATGCGGTGCGCGCCGAAGAGAGCGCCAATGGCATCACTAATATCTCCGAATTTGGCAGCGCCAAGAACGCCAAGGAATTTCCGGCGCTGCTCGACATGAGCACGTACCACAACATCAAGGACGCGACGGCGTATCCGGCCGTGCTGTTGGTGCACGGCATGAATGACCCGCGTGTGGATGTCTGGCACAGCGCCAAGACGGCAGCGCGTTTGCAGGCGGCATCCAATAGCGGCAAGCCGATTCTGTTGCGTCTGGATATGCAGGCAGGGCACGGCATGGGCAGCACCGCCACGCAACGCATCGCGCTGTTGGCGGACATTTACAGTTTTTTGCTGTGGCAGATGGGTCGCACCAACTTGAGAAAATAAGATGAGCGACCTCAGCAGCGACGACGCCGTGGCGTTCACGCCCATCATGCAAGCGCGGCTGTGGCACGACGACGGCTGGACCGCGCAGGTCGTCAAAAGCGAGGATGGCGATGGATGGGCAGTGGCGATGACCAAGGACGGCGAGCCCGAACCAGCGCTCGTGGGGCCGTGGACCATGGGGCGTGACAAGAAAAATCCCAAGCCGCTTGACGCTAACGCGTTTCATACGCTGGTCAAAACCGCCTATGAAGTCAGACGCCGCCATGAACAACACCTACACGCGGTACTGCACAAGAAGGTGGTGGTGCGAAGCGGCGAGGAGGAGATCGTTGTGACGCTCGATATCGTTCCCGATGAGGAGTCACCCTACGCCACCCTGACTGCTCGGGCTGCGCGCGATCGAGACAGCATGCCATTGGCGCAATACCGCGTGGCAGCCTCGTTTGCGCTGAGTGAAGCGAGTGCCTTGGCGTGGATTGACGACGACTATCGACGTCCGACGTGACGCGATGTGCCAGGTGCGCGGATCGCAAATCTGTCCAATTCGTACGACACCGACGAGGTTGGGCAGGCAACGATTCGAACGATGGGTCAAGCCGGGAATGAATTCGCGAAAATAGGAGTGCGACCATTCGGCGGTCACTAACTCGATTCGTTTTGATCCTGCACAACCTGCGTCGTTCTGGTTGCCGCATCATTCGCCGATCAGCGCTTCCGTCGGCGTCGCGCCCACCGACTCGGGCTCAATGTAGGCAGTCCGGTCAAGTGGCTCGGCAACGTCACACCTGTCGCCGACGATGCGCGAACTGATTGTTGTTATTGGCCCGCCGGTCCGCCGTTTGAACCTGCTCGGCATTGCGCAAGTCATCACCTACCGAGGATGGAGATGAGCAACTTTATCAAGATTGATTCGGACTCGCGGCAAACAGTCCCAGCGTCGTCACGCTTTGCCCTGTTCCAGCTTGGCTTTCGGCCGTTCTATCTGCTGGCAGCAACGTTTGCCGCGCTAGCGCTCCCCGTGTGGGTTGCGATTTATCGCGGATGGTTGGTGTGGGCTCGGACTTCAGCTCGATGCTGTGGCATGCGCACGAGATGGTATTTGGCTTCGCGCTGGCCGTTATCTCCGGGTTTTTGTTCACGGCCGCAAAAACGTGGACCGGCCTCGCGACCCCGGTCGGGCGGGCGCTGGCATTACGTGTGGTGCTTTGAATCGCGGCGCGTATTGCGTTCGCCGCCGGGGCTACAGACGTCGGCGTACTGTTGGATCTGTTGTTCATCGGTAGCATCGCCTTGCCACTAGCGAAAGTCCTGATCGCCTCCGACAACCGCCGCAACTATTTCGTTTTTCTGCTGCTCGGCGCATTTGCAGCGGCTGAGATTGCGTTTTGGCTGGCGCTCACACAGCGCATCAGCATCGACGCCGTCACAACCGATCTACTGCGCCTCGTTTCTGGTCGTCATGCTCATTACCGTGATCGGTGGACGCGTGATCCCGTCTTTTACTGCCAGTGCGTTGCCGGGCGTCTGGCAGTGGCGCAACGAGCGACTCGATCAGGTGGCATTCGTGATGACGGCGACGGCGTTCGTCGCGTATCTGTTCAGTGCGAGTGGCAAGCTGACCGCGCTCATTTGGTTAGCGGCAGCGGTATTGCAAACGATGCGACTGATCGGTTGGAATCCGTGGGCCACGCGCGGTAATCCGATGCTGTGGATCCTGCACTTGGCTTATGCGTGGCTACCGTTGGCACTTCTCCTCGGCGCTCTTGCGGCTGCGGGTGCGATCCCGCCGATGACGGTGATGCACGCGCTGACGGTTGGCACCATTGGCGGGATGATCGTCGGCATGATCACGCGCACCGCGATCGGGCACACCGGTCGGCCGATGCGCGCGGCGTCGGCTGAAGTAGCGATGTTCATTCTCATCCAACTCGCCGCCATCGCGCGCGTTGTGCTGCCACTGCTGTGGCCTGCTCGGAGCGCCGACTTCACTTTACTTTCGGGTGCATGCTGGTCGGCAACTTTTGCGCTCTACGTCGTGGTCTACTTGCCGCGGCTGGCACGCGCGCGGGTCGATGGCAGAGCGGGATAGCGACGACGAAATCAACCTAGCCAGGCAGGTCGGCAGATCGTATCGTCAGGTTGCCGAAGCCGCAACCGGATAAATCGCCGTACCGCGCCGACAAACAAAAGTCGAGTATTGGCGCTCGTTTTGAAGCAAAAGTGCCTGAAAAGGCGCGCGGATAAACGACTTTTATGCTTTCCTCCCAACCGGTCGACCGCGTTTCACCGCCTCGTTTCCGCGCCGTGTCGCGTCGCGCTGCCCAACGGCAGGCCACGCAGTGCAAAATAGCGTCTGCGTCAGCCCACGTTCATTTCTACTCTCAAGTTATCGAGGCATTCACGATGATTCATTCACGCACTTTTACATCCCTACTGATGGCCAGCCTCGTTGCCGTCGGCAGTTCGGTCCACGCGCAAGCGCCTGTAGTTGCACCACCGGCCGCACTGGTGATGGAAAACGTTCCGCCGGTTGCCGCGAGTGTCGCCGCACAGGTCAACAAATACACTGAATTCAAGCCGACCAGTTTCACCAGTTGGCACCCGACCAAACTTGAGATGCTGATCGCGCGTCGACATAAGAACACGCCGCAGATTTACCGATTGGCAAAGCCCGGTGCAGCGTTCGATTTGCTCACCGACTATGCAGAGCCGGTGCGCAGCACGAGCTACGACCCGAAGGCCGCAAAATTCTATGTATTCGGCAAGGATACCGGCGGCAATGAGGTATTTCGTGGCTACCGGCGTGACTTCGCCGGTGGCGAGGCAGTGCCACTCACGCCGGACGGTCAACGCACGCAGGCCATGAGTTGGTCAAAAGGTGGTGATCTGTTCGCCTACGCGACGGTGCCGGTAAATCGTCGGGGATCGAACGACAAAATCGATTCGACCCTGTACGTGGCTGATCCACAAAAGCCAGAGGCCGCGCGCAAGCTCGCAACGTTGGCCGGTGGCGGCTGGTTTGGTTTCAGTTTTTCACCGGACGACAAGCAGTTGGTGTATCTGGAATACCTCTCCGCGAACGAGAGCTATATCTGGCTGATGGAGATAGCGACCGGCAAATCGCGGCGACTCACCGAAAAAAACGGTAACGAGACAGTGGCCTACGGTAGCGCGCAATTCAACGCCGATGGCAAGGGACTGTATGTCGTCACTGATCGAGGCAGTGAGTTTCGGCGCATGAACTACATCGATCTGGCGACCGGTAAGCACACGGTGTTGACAGGTGATATCCCTTGGGACATTCAGAGCGTCGACTTGTCAGATGACGGCAAGCTGATCGCATTTGTGGCCAACGAAGACGGCAACAACGTGCTGCGGCTGATGCGCACGTCCGATCACAAGTTGGTACCGTCGCCAAAACTTCCATTGGGCACCATTGGTGGCGTGGACTGGCATCACGATAGCACGCACTTGGCGATGAATGTGACCTCGGCCACTAGCCCGTCGGAAATCTATGTCGTAAACGTGAAGACAAATGATGTCACGCGCTGGACGACGCACGAAACGATGGAGGTCGACGCGGCGACGTTCGTCGAACCGGAATTGATTCGCTGGAAGTCATTCGACGGCCGCATGATTTCCGGATTCATCTATCGCGCACCGGCGGCCAAATTTCCCGGCAAGCGTCCGGTATTGGTCAGCATTCACGGTGGCCCGGAAGCGCAGTTTCAACCCGGATTCATGGGGCGCAACAACTACTTCACCAGCGAAATGGGTATCAGCATTGTGTACCCGAACGTGCGCGGCTCAAGTGGCTATGGCAAGACGTTTTTGAAACTCGACAATGGCATGCTGCGCGAAGACTCGGTCAAGGACATCGGCACGCTGTTTGACTGGATAGCAGCGCAGCCGGATCTGGACGCGAGCAAGATTGCGGTCAGCGGTGGAAGCTATGGTGGTTACATGTCGCTCGCGGTATCGACCAACTACGCGGATCGCATTGCGGCCGCCATCGCCGTCGTTGGCATTTCCAATTTTGTGACCTTCCTCGAGAAAACCGAAAGCTACCGGCGCGATCTGCGTCGTTCGGAATATGGCGACGAACGCGACCCGGCGATGCGTAAATTCATGGAAGCGATCGCGCCGCTGAATAACGCGGCGAAAATCAAGAAGCCATTGTTTGTGGTGCAGGGCAAAAACGATCCGCGTGTTCCGTATCAGGAAGCCGACCAAATTGTCGCGACCGTGAAAAAGAATGGCACACCAGTTTGGTACATGACCGCGCTCGATGAAGGTCACGGCTTCGCCAAAAAAGCCAACGCCGACTATCAGTTCTACTCGACCATTGGTTTCCTAAGCAAGTACCTGCTGGGCAAGTAGACGCTTTTCGCCCCAACCGATCCGTGCGACGCAGGATAGACTTCCCTCTCCTAGCAGTTTGTTGAAATTCGTCGCGAGCGACGGTCAGGCAAGGCGGAAAGCGACGAAAAACCGCAATGTATGCGGTATACATGAGGATTTTGAGTCGCTTTCCAACGCTGCATCACCGAGCGCAGCAGAAGTTCAACAAACTGCTAGGCGGGAGAGGGATTGAGGGAGAAGGGGATTGGTTGCAATGATGCGATGTTTCAAACGGCAGCCGCGCGACGTGCGTGGCGTCGGCACCGTGCGGCTGGGGGTGGTCGTGGCCGCGATGGCCGCGACGCTGCTGGCAGCAACGGCGGCGTCGGCTGGCGAGTCGCTACGCATCGGCTCCAAGCGTTTCACCGAGTCCTACATCCTCGCGCACTTGCTCGGTGAGGTTGCGCGCGAACATGCGCCGGTCAAGGTCTTGTCCGGGCTTGGCAATACCGCGATTGTGTTTGAAGCGCTGCGCGCCGGCAGCATCGATCTGTACCCCGAGTACACCGGCACCATCGCGTTAGAAATCCTGAAGCGACCAGCGTCGGCAACAGCGTTGACACTTGAGGCGCTCAATCGCGAACTCGCACCCCTCGGTCTCGCGACGGCGATTCCGTTGGGGTTTAACAACGGCTATGCACTCGCCATGCGCGCGACAGACGCAGATCGGCTCGGCGTCAAGTCGCTGTCTGATCTTTCGCGCCAACTCAAATTCAAATTCGGTTTGTCCAACGAGTTCATCGGTCGCGCCGACGGCTGGTCAGGGCTGGCGGTACGTTACGGTTTCACGCAACAGCCGATCGGGCTCGATCACGGTCTTGCCTATGACGCCATTGCTGCAAAGCAAATCGATGTCATGGACATCTACACCACTGACGCCAAGATTGCACACCATGGGTTGCGTGTGCTGATTGACGATCGCGCCTACTTTCCGCGCTATGACGCGGTGGTGTTGTATCGCGCCGACGTGCCAAAGCGGTTTCCGGAGGCGTGGCGGGCGATGCAGTCGTTGTCCGATAGCATCGACGAGACAGCGATGATTGCGATGAATGCACGCGCTGAATTGTCCGGCGCGAGTTTCGAGACGATTGCGCAGGATCGCGCGCGCGCCAGCGGTGCCAGTGCGACGCAAAGTGCTGCGCGCGGTTTCTGGACGAAGTTGTTCGGGCCTGACCTGGCGCGGCTGACGTGGCAACACCTGGCGTTGGTGGTCGCGTCCGTCACGATGGCAGCACTCATTGCCCTGCCGACGGCGATACTCATGTTCCCGCATCCGAGGTTGCGTACCATCGTGCTCGGCGCAGCAGGTGTGCTGCAAACCGTACCGTCACTGGCGCTGTTGGCCATTCTGATTTCATTGATTGGCGTCATCGGCACGCTGCCCGCACTGATTGCGCTGACCCTGTATGCATTGCTGCCGATACTGCGCAACACGTCGACGGGTCTCTCTGAAGTTCCCGACGGTATGCGTCAAGCGGCGCTG
>JBCKPM010000055.1:0-11360 GCA_038901675.1 Usitatibacteraceae bacterium
GAGCTCAGCTGCGCTTCAAGTTATAGTGTTTTGATCACAACCGGACTGCTGGCGATTGTACCTTTGACTATGACAGTGCACGCAGCGTTAGAACTTCCGGTTCCGAAGGTGGCAGAAGGGGCACTATCAACCATTGCGTTAAACCCAGTTGTATCGCAAAGAGGCTTCCCCACCAGCTTGCACGAGGCTGCAGTTGTACTTCCTGAGCATATGGCAAAGTTGGTCGCCGCCGCCGAAGCGAAGGCACCTGCATAGGCGTCGTTGACGGCTTTATTGGCGTCGTCGGTCACGTTGGCGAACTGGGGTATCGCTACCGCCGCCAGAATGCCGATGATGACGATGACGATGACCAGTTCGATTAGGGTGAAGCCTGCCTGCTTGACGCCGTGCTTGATTGAAATGTTGCGCATGTGTTGCTCCTTGAGAAAAAATAGAAAACGAGCCGCAGCCCGGCAGCGCGCCCCTCTGTGCCGCAGCACCCCCAGTGAGAGCGAGTGAAAGACGCGCTTGCGGGTTCCATGTTGGCATAAACCCACACCAATGTCCATGAAACGGCACATGAAATCGGCACGTCTTGTCACAGTGGAAGCCGAGGCGACAACTACCTTGACGCGCACAGGCCGCTTTGGCGACCTTCTTTTTGATTTTTATGTCACTAAGAAAATTATGCCGTAGTATTGTTAACCTTGAAAGGTTGAGGGTGACGGTAATGCAGCGTTCCCAAAAGTTTTGTGTCGAACAATACAGATCAGATGCGATTTCGCTTTTTCCATTACATCGTGCCTTGGTAAAGTCAGGCAGAAAGCTGCGACCCAACCTACAATGTCCCTGCTGAATCGGATCCTTAAACCCGGCGGAAATTTTGGCTGGTCCGTCCTGGATGCTTCGCCCGACGGCCTCTTCGGCGTCAGTGTGATGTCGTCCCGGGAGACCGGCGGCAAGCCGGGCGTGGTCAGCTGTGGCGCCGTTACCGACGAGAGCCTGGATGTTCATTCACTGGTCCGGCTGGCCAAGTCCATTGCCGTCGCGGATTGCCCGTGGGCAATGCCGCTGGATCGCAAGGCCTACACTATCCTGGTGATCGAGGAACCGTCCGTCCGGCAGGACGAGATGGAGCAGAGCGTGCGCTGGGCGATCAGTACCCTGATCGACTTTCCGATCGCCGAGGCCGCCGTGGCCTGGATGAATATCCCCACCGCAAAGCTCCTGCCGAATCGCCCGCCTCATATATATGTAGTCGCCACACGGCGCGAAATTGTTGATGCCAACCGCGAGTTGTTCAAGCAGGCCAAGCTATCCTTGAAGGCAATCGACATACAGGAATCGGCGCACCGCAACATCGCGGCGCGGGTGGCGAAACCGGGCGAGGGCGTGGCCCTGCTGTCGGTCGGCAAACGGGGGGTTCAGCTCACGGTCACTTTTCAGGGCGAACTGTATCTCGACCGCCACGTCGATGAGACCATTTTCGGCGATGCCGTCGACGCGGCGGCAAAGGAGCGGGTACTCGAGCGCATCGTGCTCCAGGTGCAGCGCTCGCTGGATTTCATCGGTCGCACCTTGCCATTCATCGATATCTCCCGCCTCGTATTGGCGCCGATGCCGGGCGAATCCGATCTGCGGGAGCGGATTGCGACAAATCTGTCAGTGCCGGTGGAATCGCTCGACCTGGGCAAGGTCTTTGACTTTACCCGCACGCCGGATCTGTTGCGCGAGGAAAATCAGGCAAACTATTTTGTGGCACTGGGTTCGGCGCTGCGTTTCAGCGACAAGACAGCATGAGCCAGCAACTCAATCTCCTCCCCGCTGAGCAGCGCGGTTTAAACCCGGCGGTTCTCGCATTGATTGCCTGGGCGGTGGTGGTACTTGCCTTGTTCGCGGCATGGGGCGTGAATCAATTCAGGCTGACGGCGGCGAAGAAGAACGAGGCCGCCGCCGCAATGGAATTGAAAGAGGCGAAAGCCACGATCAAGCAACGGGAGGATACCCGGGCGGCGCTGGCTGAGGAAATCGGGGTACACAAGCCCATCGCGGACTCGGCACGGCAATTCCTGTCTCTGGCGGTGGGCTTGGGAAATGCTGAAGGAATTTCGTCCTATTTTTCGACCATGGCCGGCGTCACGGAAGAGGGTCTGTGGCTGACCAAAGTGGAGATCGTCGGCTTGAAGGTGAGGCAGATCGAGGGGTTGTCGTTGAACAACGATGCCGTGATGCGCTACAGCCAGCATCTGAATGCCGTGTTCGCCGATCGCGGCGTGCAATTCACTTCGGTCGATCTGACGCCTCAAGCCATCGGCTCGCCCACCAGCGGCAAGCCCCTCCTGACCAGCACGAAATTCATCATTCGTTGATCATCATCAGGCCAAGCGATGAAATTATTCAAGCAACTGGGTGACTGGTTTTCGGCGCTTCGGCTCCGTGATCGGGTCATCGCCGTGGTTGCGGTGGCGTCCGGTCTGGCATTGGGCGGAAACCTGCTGCTGCTGAAACCACAATCGCTGGAAATCAACAGGCTGCACGCAGGCGAAAGCGCTCACCAAAAAGAGTTGGCGACGTTCAGGAAAGTGCTGGTCGACATAAAGCGAGAAGAAGACAGCGGCATCGATCCGCTGGCGAACGAGAAGGTGGAACTGGCGGAACTCAAGCGCCAAATTGTGAAGGTGAACGCCTTCATCGGACAAACGGACTCAAGCACCTCGCAGGTAGGTGTTCTGGTGCGCAGTTTGATCAGGGCCAATCCCGGCCTCACGCTCATCTCGCTCAGAACAAGACCGAGTGCGGTGTTTTATACCCCGCCCGCGCCGCCTGCCCCGCCGAAGGAAACCGTGGGCGGAGGAATCGGGAAAGTTATAGCGCAATTGAAGAAGGAAGAGGATAAGGTCAAGGCTCTGCCTGTCGTGCTGGTGAAAAAGATCATCTACAAACACGGCGTCGAGGTTAATGTCAAGGGCACCTATCCGGCGCTGATGTCTTACCTGAAGGAGATGCAGAAGCTTCCGCAGCGCGTTTTCTGGTCCGAGGCAACGCTTGACGCGAATAATCATCGGGAAGCAACCCTCAGATTGCTCATCCATACGCTGAGCGACAAATCCGATCCCCCATTGAGTTGATGCAATGATAGAGTTCAACACCATGCGCTGCCAATCCGTCAGGCGGGAATGCACAGGCTACAAGTTGCGGAGTGAAACCGTGACCGGTACTGATTCCTGGCGACAACTGCTTCTGATTCCCCTGCTGGCGCTGAGTTGGGGGGCCTGCGCGCTTGAAGGTGAATCGACCAAGGATCCCACGGTGCCGCCGGCGGTTTGGCTGGCGGCGCAACCGAGCACACCGGGAGCGGCCCCGCAGCATACTGCCAATGCTGCGTCGCGTGTCCAGGTGATTCTGGTCGGAGAGACGCGCCGGCTTGCCTTGGTTGACGGGAACGTGGTCAAGGCGGGGGATGTCATTAACGACTCGAAAGTATTGGCAATCAAGGTCAATAGGGTGGTGATGGAAGACACGTCGAAGTCCCTGAGCATGTATCCCAATGTTGAAAAGAAGGCGCCGACATCGGCCATGTCCCGGAAAAAGTCGGTGGTGATTCCGGCAGACAGCGTGTCCTCGAAAGAAAAAGGGAGTAATCAATGAAATTCATGACCGATCAGCGAGTGATTGCAAAAGCAGTCGCTCTGGGGATGGTGCTTGGCCTGACGGCCTGTTCTTCTGCCTATCCGCCGCGAGACACATCCACCCCGAACGCGATCAGCGCGCAACTGAAGCAGGCCGCGGCCCCCAGAGAGAAGGCACCGGCTCCCGTGCCCGAGTCGGTCAGCGGTTCCTTGCTGCCGCCGCTCAGGATGGCGGTGCCAAAGGCGTCGGCCAAGCAGCTCGAGGAGCGCTTCAATCTTGTGGTTGCCGATGCGCCGATCAAGGAGGTGCTGATGGGCATTGTCGATGGCACCCGCTACAGCATCATGGTGAAGCCGAAGAACTCGATTCCCAGTGCGCCAGGCGTTGCTGCCGCACAAACTGCCGCACTACCTGCGGCGAGCCTGACGGACAAGGTGACAGTCAATCTCAAGAATGTCACGCTATTCGAAGCCCTCGATGCGTTCCGTGAAGTTTACGGCTACGACTACACGCTGGACGGCAACCGGATTTACGTGCAGCAACCGGAGTTGCAAACCCGGCTTTACCAGGTGGATTACGTCATCGGCCAGCGCCGGGGCGTGAGCGACATGCAGGTCATCGGCGGGGCTTCGGTAGGGAGTTCTTCTGGCTCTTCTCCTACGACTCCTAGTGCCGGTTCGAGTGGCGGCAGCTACTCCTCAGTTCAGGCCAGCGCCTTGAGCACTATCGTCAAATCCGACTTCTGGGGCGAAATTGAAGATGCCGTGCGAACCACGCTGGGTTGCCAGATCCCCAGGAATTTGGCGGCTGGCGGGGCGGCTGGCGGGGCGGCTGGCGGGGCGGCTGGCGGGGCGGCTGGCGGGGCGGCTGGCGGGGGGAGCAGTCGGGCGGATGTCAAGTTTGAGGGTGATATGCGGTCGGGAGAGCGGCAGCGCGGCGTGGATGGTTGTACCGACGGCCGGGCTATGTCTATCAGCCTGATGAGCGGAACGATCATGGTACGCGGCATGCCAAATGAGCATCGGATGGTTGCAAAATTGCTGCGCTCCATGCAGTTGAATGTCGAGCGCCAGGTCATCATCGAGGCAAAAATTATCGATGTCGAACTGAATTCCGACTCGCAGCAGGGTATCAATTGGGCGGGGTTCAATCGCGGATTGCACAACGTGTCGCTGGGTTCCGACACGACAAGAATTGCCGGGGTGGCAACCATCGCCCCCAGGGGCGATTGGTATGGCGGGGTCGTGCCGGCGGGAACGAATTTGGGCAGCTTGCTGGCTACCGGCATTGCCACCGGTGTTGCCGGTACCGGGTTCGGTGCTGGGGTGGGCATGGCATTTCAGGCCCGCAACTTCTCGGCTCTGATCAATTTCCTAGAATCCCAAGGGCGGGTGCATGTGCTGTCCAGCCCACGCATCGCGACCATGAACAACCAGAAGGCGGTGTTGAAGGTGGGCAGCGAGGAGCCCTTTGTCACCAATGCATCGGGAGGGTCGGTCACTTCCGGCGCTCCCGGCAGCCGAGACACCATCATCAGCCCTACCATTACCTATCAACCGTTTTTCTCGGGGATTTCCCTGGACGTGACGCCGCAGGTCGACGACAAGGGAAATATCACCTTGCATGTGCGCTCGATGGTGAACAAGATCTCCGAAAAAAATAAAATAGCGATCGTCCAGGCTGGCGGAAACATTCATTTGCCTTTTGCCGTCAATACCATCAGCGAAACCGATAGCGTGGTCAAGAGCAAGGATGGCCAGATCGTGGTGATCGGCGGCCTGATGACGGAAAGCGTGCAGGATGACCGTTCGCAGGTGCCTGGCGTCGGCGACGCGCCGCTGTTTGGCACCCTGTTCCGCAAGGGCGGCCAGAAATCGGTCAAGCGCGAACTCGTCATCCTGCTGAGGCCGACCGTGGTGAAGGATGACAGTGTCTGGGTCAATGATATTACTGCGGCGCAGGGCAGGTATGAAGCCCTTGAAGCAAGCAGGCCAGCCAAGCCAGCGGATCAATAGAGGCTATGTATCTCCAGCATTTCGGTGTCAGGGAATTTCCGTTCAGTATCACGCCGGATACGAGCTTCTTCTTCTCTTCGGACGGTGCTCAGGAGGCGCTGAATACGCTGCTGATTGCGGTTCGCACGGGCGAGGGTTTCATCAAGGTTACCGGCGAGGTGGGGACGGGCAAGACCTTGCTCTGCCGCAAGCTGATGGCGACCTTGGGGTCGGATTACAAACTGGCATACATCCCCAATCCTTACCTTGATCCGCGTGCGCTGTTCCTTGAACTGGCCGCGGAACTTGGGGCAGATATATCAACGGAAGTTCAGCTTGACCAGCACCAGTTGCTCAAAACGCTGACAAGAAGACTTCTGAGCATCATTCAGGACGGCAAGCGCGTGGTGATCTGCCTTGATGAAGCGCAGGCGATGCCGATCGAAACGCTGGAGGCGCTGCGACTTCTGACCAATCTGGAGACCGAGAAACGAAAGCTGCTGCAAGTGATTATTTTCGGACAGTCCGAGCTGGAGGAAAAGCTTGACCATCCCTCGATCCGCCAGCTCAAGCAGCGCATCGCCTTCGATTACCATCTGGGCCCATTGACGCGCGACGAGATGGACTTCTATGTTCATCATCGTCTGGTGGTCGCGGGATATAAGGGCGGCAGACTCTTTACGTCCCCGGCATTATGGATGCTTCAACACAAGACAAAGCGTATCCCCCGCCTGGTCAATATCGTTGCACACAAGGCGATGCTGTCCGCGTTCGGGAAGGGAAAGAAAAAGGTCGGTGTTCTCGAGGTGCTTATCGCCTCGAACGATACGTCTTCCTTGCGCAAGCCCCGTTGGGTTAGAGCGCTGGGTCGTGTTTCAATTATTTTTCTTCTAGGCGGCTTCATGGCCGCCATTGGATGGGGGTATCTATAATGAGCATGCTCAATCAAATGCTGCATGACATCGAGAAGCGGCAGGCAAATGCCGTTGGCGAACAGAACCTGGTGGAAGGTCTCAGCTCCGTGCAGCCCCGCAGACGTACCGGCCCGATGCTCGCGGTGGTGCTGATTGCCGCAGGGGCTTTAGCGGGCGTGCTGGCGTGGCAGCAATATAACAAGTCACCCGTTCCTTCCACGACTCCACAGGTGCTTGCGACGATGCCCCCGCCTGCCGTCAAACCGGTTCCCGTTGAACCGGTGCCGCTTGTAGTGAGTACGCCGCCTGTGCCTGCTGCTGCGCCGCCAGCTGTCTTGGCGGTGCCCGCCGCCGTGGCGGTTCCCAAGCCGGCCGTGGTCTCTGCCGCGAAGCCGCAGACAGTCAAACCTGAGGCACCCGTTGCTGCGAAGGTGGCCGCTGCGGACGCTGTCGATACGCCGATGCAGGCAAAGCCCGTGCAGAAATCGTCCAACCGTTCGCCTTCATCTTTCAAGGTAGTGAATCCACAACAGCGTTCTGCCAATTACTACCGCCAAGCTGTCTCACTGATGCAAAAGGGTCAGGCCACGGATGCTCAGAGTGCCTTAAGAAAAGCGCTTGAAGCCAATGCATCCAATCACGATGCACGCCAACTGTTGTCGGGGGTGCTGATCGAGGTGGGGCACCACGCAGAGGCCATGGAGTTGTTGCGGAAGGGGCTCACCCTTGCGCCCGGATCCAGCGAATTTGCCATGATGCTGGCACGCTTGCAAGTTGCTTCACAGGCTAAAGCTGACGCGCTATCAACATTGGAGCGGGGTCTTTCCGCAGCAGGCGACGATGCCGAATACCAGGCATTTTATGCCGCCCTGTTGCAGGGGCAAGAGCGTCATGCAGAGGCGATCCAGCATTTCCTGACGGCTTTGCGTAGCAACCCCGCCATGCCCAAATGGCTGATCGGCGTGGGCATATCGCTACAGGCGGAGAACAAACTAACCGATGCAGCCGAAGCTTTCCAGAGGGCGATCAATACCGAGGAGCTAACACCTGAATTGCTCCAGTTTTCCGAGCAGCGTCTGAAGCAGCTTCGGCAACTGCGCTAGAACCCAGTGACTAGGGTGAACGCCACGCGACGATTTTTGGGGTCGAGTGGGTTAAGCCCCCTCGCCGGACTGCTTGAACTCTTGCCTAGCGGCACCAAGCGATCACGTCCTATGCCGGTATTCTTGGCAATGTAGTTGGCTACTGAGCTAGCCCTGTCTTCGGACAGCTTCATGTTATTTTCCACTTTGCCCGTGGCGTCGGTGTGGCCTTCGATCAACATACAGCGCCCAGGGGTAAGTGCAAACGTTTTCGCAAGGCTGTCCAACGTTGCTTCCATCGCTGGCGTTAATTTGGCACTTCCCACTGGGAACTGGATCGTAAAATCAAGGGCGCTTTTTTTTACGTCGGCTGGGAGATTTGTACAGTCCAGTTTAGCCTCAGTTTCTACCTTTTCTACCTGCTCCACGTTCGTCGCTTTAGAGGCTTGAAGATCAAGGCGATCATTCAGATTCTTCATCGTGGCGCGCAACTCTGCCATGTCGAGCCCCAACCCGGCCACGTTACTGCTGTTTGACGCTACCAGCTTACCGTTTTCGCTGATGCTTGAGAGCAAGACGCTACTCAAACCAGCCGCACTGAGCACAATGGCGGAAACGACAAAAATCCCAGTCACGATGACCGCCTTCTTCAAGCTTGCCTCCAATCGTGCGATATCGGTTCGTATCTGAAATACCTGGGTTTTCAGCTCCGCGCCATCGCGATGCATTTCGATGATTGCATCGTCAATTCGATCCGTGATGGACGATTTTTTTGCATTCTGATGCGATGACGGCACCGAAGATGGCGCGTCTGCCGCCAAACCTCGCGTTGAGTCGATGTCTTGTTCAGTTAGCAAGGGAGGCATGGTCGGTCACGCAATTCAGAACGGTCTGGAAGACCGTAATGTAGCAGCAAATAATAAGGGGGCGGTTTCAAGAACCAAGTGCAACAGGGTTAAGTTGTACTTTGTCATAAGGGATTAAACGATGAGCGAAGCGAAGAAGCGGAAGGTTCACACCCCCGAGTTCAAGGCGAAGGTTGGCCTGGAAGCCGTGCGCGCTTCCTTGACAAAGCTGTCGAGGCCGACCTGAAATTCTTCCGTGCGCTGCGTGTTGGTCACGGTCACGGTGTTGCCGTCAACGCGCGCCACATCTGCTGACGGGAAATACTCCTTGATGGCGACGTCTTTTTCCAGCTGCGTATCGCGCGCCAGATAGGTAATGCCGAAACTGCCCACGCCGAGTACCGAGACCAGGTTGTACTCCATCAGCATGCCGCCGAGCGGGAGGGTATTGGTGTACTGCGTCTGTGCCATGGGTGGGTATTGTATCGAGAGCGGCGGTGCGCGGGGCGGTCGTTTTGAAATTGAAACTCTATTATCAGTGCGCTGTTTCAGGCATTTTAGCCTGAAGACGCCCGCCAACTCTAGTGTTTCACTAGCACAGCGACCGCCGAAGCGTACTTATTTCGGCAATCCTTTGAGCACCATCTCAATGTAGCGCGCCGGGGGGATGAATCCCTTGCCCCAACGTTCGTCGAACGCGGCCGTTGGTTTCGCCGCGACAATATCGTCGAGCGACTTGCCCTGTTTGGCGAGCGCTTTGATACGCCCGATGGTGCCGACCAGCATGTCGCGGTAAATCACTAGGTCGGCTTTACTGGCCAACGGCCCGTGTCCCGGAATGACTTTGGTCGCGTCATCACAAATCGCGATCACGCGCTCGACGGCACTGATGAAGCCATCAGGTGTACCGCCGCTTGAGTAATCGATGAACGGGTAGAAGCCGTTGAAAAAAACGTCACCCATGTGAACAATGTTGGCGCGTCGAAAATGAATAATCGCGTCGCCATCGGTGTGTGCATTCGGCACGTGAAACACCGCAATTTCGTCGCCGTTGAGGTGGAACGTGATGTTCTGCGAGAAGGTCACCACCGGTAGCCCTTCCTTGGCGATTGGCTCCGACTTCGCGCGCAACAGGTCAATGAATTGCTCGCTCGACAGGCGCTTACGCACGTTGTCTTGCGCGACAATCAATGCGCCAGCCTTGCCAAAATTCACGTTGCCACCAGTGTGATCACTGTGCCAATGCGTGTTGATGACAAATGTGACCGGCTTGGGCGTCAGCGCCTTGATGGCGGCTTCGATTTTCGGCGTCAGCGGGGCGTATTGGTCGTCGATCAGGAACACGCCATCGGGCCCGATCGATAAGCCCATGTTGCCGCCGGCACCAACCAGCATATAGACCGAATCACCGAGCTTGTGGGTCTTGATTTCGACCTTGTCAAAATTTTGTTGCGCGTGGCCGCTAAAACTGGCCAAGGCAGCGCCCATTGCTAACATCGTTGTGACGCCAAGATTCAATAAACGATCAAGCATAATGTCCTCCAAGTGGATACAGGGCTCGATTATGCACACGCCGGCCGGTTAATGCACTCGCGTCGTGGAGCCCAACCAGCAGATGGGCATCTCTAAAAATCCAAACTTCGTCGCAATGCGTTGTTGCTCAAAAAATTTTATCCCTTACATATCAGATATATGCTGCGGGCTAAAATTTTTCTCGCGCCTAGCCTCGCTTAGAATTTTGAATTTTTAGAGGTGCCCGGATATCGGCATATCATGGCGGCGAGCGCATCTAACCGGCGTTGACGCGTGGTGTCGACCAACCTTCAATCTTGTCGTCGCACTGCTCGGGCATCGAGGCGACGCGCGTGATGCGTCAGCTCGCCGCCTACCAGTCGCTACCTATCGTCTATTTGTCGAGTGAAACCAACCTCGAGATGCAAATCGATGCGCTGCGGCTCGGTGGCGATCAGTTCCTGAGTAAACCGTTCAATCCGCTGCTGCTGGCCGCGGTGGTGCGAACCAAAATTGAACGCTATCGCGAAATGCAACACGCCAGCTTGCACGACAGCTTGACCGGACTCATTAACCATACGGCAGCCAAAATCAAACTCGCGCAACTGGTGAATGCGACTGAGACCATCAAAGGCAGACTGTGCGTGGCAATGCTCGACATCGATCATTTCAAACGCATCAACGACACATTTGGCCACCCGGTCGGCGATCAGGTCATTCGCGGCTTGGCGTGGCTGCTCAAAGGCCGATTGCGCGCAACCGACATCGTGTGCCGTTACGGCGGCGAAGAATTTCTGGTGGTTCTGCAAAACGCCGACGCAAAGGACGGTGTCGCCATCCTCGATCGAATTCGCGTGGACTTTGCCTCAATGCTGCACGACCCCGCTGGTAGCACCATCCGCGCGACGTTTAGCGGCGGCGTTGCCGTGTTTCATGGCGGCGAAACCGTCGCCGAATTGACCAAAGCTGCGGACGACGCATTGCTCTCGGCCAAGCGCACCGGACGCAATCGCATCCTCAGTCATGAGGATCCCGCGGTCATTCCAACCGTCACCGCAGCGTTCGAAGCCTCCCCGTTGCGTTAGGCGTGGCGACGGCGCACCCGCAACGTTGCTACTTGGGCTGAATCGGCTCGGCGGGCGGCACGTCGTCAGAGACTGGGGCGTCGGTCGGCGGGGCGCGCTTGGCGAGTTTTTCTTCTTTTTTCTTTTTCTTTTCCAGCTCGCGTTGACGTTTTTCAAACTGATAGTTTGGCTTTGCCATTTTGATCCTTTGGTCAATCGTGCCACTTGCCGACTGGCGTCGCGCTCACTCACCGCTCGCCGTTGCTGTCGCTACAAAATTCGTTCGTACCTGTTGCCGCGCCGAAGTCGCACCCAGCGATTCGACCGTCACGCCCTGATT
>JBCKPM010000056.1:0-11328 GCA_038901675.1 Usitatibacteraceae bacterium
ATCAGGCTCCTTCCCCCGGTCACGGGGGAACAACCACAAGGGTTGCGCCGGGTGGGGATGGGGGAATGTCGTCGCCTGGCACTGACCGACCACCCGTTGGTGGCTACAAGTACGTGGTCGCGTCAGCGTCCTCTCAGGTAGAGCATTGGCACGCATTCATTTCACCCGTGGTTGTCGGGGAAGAATCACGCGGATGCGCGCGCCGACCGCGGCGACGGCACTGACCGTGCCACGGTGCAGTTCAACGTAGTCGCGCACAATCGCCAAGCCGAGTCCGGTACCTTTGGTGCCGGATTTAATCGCCGTTTCACTGCGAAAGAATGGATCAAACACGCGCTCTCTATCTGCTTCCGCGATGCCGGAGCCATCGTCGAGAACTTCAATGACAGCATTCTCGCCTTGCTTGACCAACCGCACGGTGATGGTGCCAGCGTCCGGCGAATACTTGATGGCGTTGGAAATGAGGTTATCCACTACCACGCGCAATTTCTTGGCGTCGCCGAGCACACTGGTTTTCTCTAATTGGCGACGCACACTGAGCGACTTAGTGACCAATGCGATCTTGTGCGTCTCGAGTACCTCGTCAATCAAATCGAGCAGTTGCAGTGGTGCCAAATCGAGCGCCTCGGCTTCCGTGAGTCGGCGTGCGGACTGCGCCTGACTGTACGTCAGCAGATCCTGAATCAGGCGCTCCAGCGATTGCGAATTTTGTTTCAGAATGCGCGCGACCTCACGCTGTTCTGCGTTGAGTGGTCCCACCACCTCTTCGGCGAGCAAATCGGAGCCTTCGCGCAACGCGGTGAGTGGCGTTTTCAGTTCGTGCGAGATGTGCTGGAAAAACCGCGTCTTCTGGTCTTCGAGTTCAATCAGCCGCTGCCGCAGCCAGTCGAGTTGCTCGCCGAGTTTTTCGATATCGCGCGGACCGGTCACCCGAATGCGCTTGGCGAGCTTGCCTTCACCCAGCCGATGAATGGCCGCGTCGAGATCGCGAATCGGGCGCGCCAACAGATAGGTGAACCCGGCAATCAGCAGCAAAGCGGAGGGCACCATCGTCAGCATTTGCCAGTACACCTGATTGCGCGATTTAGCCGCTGAAGCGCGCAGTTTGGTGACTTCCGCTTCAACGCTCAGATCGGCGAGTGCGTTGAGTCGCTGTGCACGATCGGAAATATTGCCGAACTCGCGCTCCATGCGACGCGCCAGTTCCGGTGAGGCCGCGGCGGCAGTCAGCGAGACAAAGGCGGGCGCCTCGAGTTGGCGAATCGTCGCCGCCGCGGTGAGCATCGCGGCGTCAAGCGGCAGTGCTTCGAGCTGATTCAGTTGCGCCAGCCAATTGTCACGCGTACGCTTGTAGCTCTCAATCAGCTCGCGATCCCCTGATACGGCGTAAAAACGTGCGGTGCGTTCGAGTACCAGCGACATGGCACCTAGTTGCCGCGCGCTTTGGGTGGCGAGCGTCGCGTTGTACACCGCCTTCTGGCTTTGCTCGGACAAGCGTTCGATGGAAAACGTGTTGGTGACGAGTCCGACGATTAACGGCAATGCGACGATGGCAAAGCCGCCGAGCAACAAGCTCAGGAATGACGTGGGATAACGAAGACGCATGAATGTTTGTTTTATGTTGTTGTGAGCGAATCAGCACGCGAGAGTAGCAGAGATCCCTGAGCAAGCGGCGTGCCAAATGCGCGCCAGCAGTGACGATGATAAAATTTGCCTGTGAATGCAACCGTCACGAAAGCACGCAAATGGCAATGTACGAATCCGATGTGACAAAATTTCTCCGTGAACTGTTCGAAAAGCAGCCCGAGCTTATCGAGCTGCAAAAGAAAAACCGCGCGACATGGTGGGACAAGAAGCTCGATGCGGATCAGTTACGCCACAACGACGCGTCTGAAGCGCCGAAAGCGCCATACGCCTACTTTCCGCTGCCGACGGCAGAAGCCGACGCCAAGTCATAGATTGTGAAAGTCTAGTATTGGTGCGGCTGTTCGGGCAAAAATGCCTGAAAACGACCGCCAGTAGGGCGTTTTCAAAGTTTGTGCGTCCCTCAATTCCCTTCAGGGCACCTCTGAAAATTCAATCAAGCCGATGATGGCAAGGCGCAAAGTCGCGAAAAAGCGCCGTGTACATGTAGTACATGAGCATTTTGAGCGGCTTTGCAACGCCGCCAGCGCGGCTTCAGTGAATTTTTAGAGGTGCCCTTCATTCCCTCCCTTACTCGGAAGTGACAGCATGATGCGACTGACTGTTTGCGTTGTTTTGACCAGCCTTGTCTCGAGCGGTGTTGCTGCTGACGAAGGGATGTGGACATTTGATAATCTTCCACGCGAGCCGCTGGCGGCAAAGTACAACTTCACGCCGGACGCCAAGTGGACTGATCATGTCATGCGTGCCGCGGTCAGTCTGGGCGGATGCTCGGCATCGTTTGTGTCCAAAGACGGATTGGTATTGACCAATCATCACTGCATTTCAGGTTGCTTGCAGCAACTCTCCAGCGCCAGAAAAGATTATCTGACCGATGGTTTTCTGGCCAGAAAGCACGACGAAGAAATGCAATGTCCGACCACCGAAGTCAGTCGGCTCGAACAGATTACCGATGTGACCAAGGCGGTGAATGCGGCGACGGCAGGACTTTCGGGCGAAGCGTACAAGAACGCGCAGAACACTATCAACGCCAAGCTTGCTGAAGCGTGTGTGGGGGGTAGCCGTACGACGATCCGTTGCAGCGTCGTCACACTCTATCAAGGTGGCCAATATCACTTGTACCGCTATCAGCGCTACGCCGATGTACGTCTGGTGTGGGTACCAGAAGCGGCGGCACCTAACTTTGGTGGTGACCCGGACAACTTTAATTTCCCACGCTTCGCGTTGGATGCGGCCATGCTGCGTGCGTATGAGAATGGCAAACCCGTGCCGGTGAAAAATTTCTTTCCGTTCAGCGCCAGCGGAGCCAAGCCCGGTGAGCTTGTATTCACGACTGGCAACCCAGGGCGCACCAGTCGCTTGTTGACGGTGGCGCAGTTGGAGACGCTGCGCGACGTGCGACTGATCGCCACGCTTCGGCGTGGATATGAATTGCGTGGATTGCTGACTCAATACCGCAAGCTGGGCACAGAGCCGGCGCGCGTCGCGTTCAACGATTTGTTTGGCCTCGAGAATGGGCTGAAAGTAAGTACCGGCCAATTGGCCGCGTTGCAGTCACCCGAACTGATGGCACGCAAGCGTGCTGACGAGACCGCGTTGCAAAAGTTTGTGGCATCCGAGCCGACGCTCAAAAGTGAAGTCGCTGGCGCATGGGACGCCATCGCACGCGCGCAGGATCTGTGGCACCAGATCGACACCGAGCACGACATGATCGAAACTGGCCGCGCGTTCAACACACGTTATTTTGCGCTGGCACGCGCACTCGTTCGCGGTGCCGACGAGCGCGCCAAGCCAAGTGGGGATCGCCTACCGGAGTTCGCGTCGACGCGTATGCCGCAAGTCGAACGGCAAATCAATTCACCCGCGCCGATTTATCCCGAGTTTGAGAAAGTGAAACTCGAGTTTTCGTTGACCAAAATGCGTGAGTTGCTCGGAACCGACCATCCGTTTGTAGTCAGCGTGCTGGGCAAGGAGTCGCCCGAGCAGGTTGCCAAACGTTTGGTCGATGGCACCACCCTCGGCGACCCGGCATTGCGCAAAACGCTGTGGCAAGGCGATGCGGCGGCGGTTGCAAAATCAGACGACACATTTCTCAAACTGGTCCGCGCGATTGACGCCGAGGCGCGTGCGATTCGCAAGCGGCTGGAAAATGAGGTCACAGCCGTGGAGCAAAAAAACGCCGAATTGATCGCCAAGGCACGCTTCGCGCACTCGGGTGCCAAGGCCTATCCGGATGCCACCGGCACATTGCGTCTGAGCTACGGCGCGGTGGAAGGTTGGATCGAACGCGGCAGGGCGGTCGCGCCGTTTACAGATTTCGCTGCGGCGTTCTCGCGTCACACTGGGGCACCGCCCTATGCGCTACCGACTTCGTGGCTGACATCAAGAGAGCGGCTCAATCTCGCGCAGGATCTCAATTTCGTGACGACTAACGACATCATCGGCGGCAACTCGGGTTCGCCCATGATCAACCGCAGTGCGGAAATTGTCGGACTTGCGTTCGACGGCAACACCCATGCGCACAGTGGCGCATTTTGGTACGACGCAAACCGCAAGCGCACGATCGGTGTGACCAGCGGCGGGATTCTGGAAGCGCTGAAAAATATCTACGGCGCGACTGAGTTGCTGGCAGAACTTCGCGGCAAATAGTCCTACTGAGTTTGGTTCGCGGCAAACAGCGTCAATACGCGATCCAGCCCACCACTGTTGATGGCGAACGACGCTTGTGATTGCACCATCGGTTTGGCGTGGAAGGCGACTGCGCAGCCCGCCTCAGCCATCATCGGCAAATCGTTCGCGCCGTCACCGATGACCATAATCTGCTCGCGTGTGGCACCGAGTTGGGTGGCGGTTTCCCGGACGTGACGCGCCTTCGCGGCGGCATCGCACAACGGACCGATGACGCGGCCAGTGAGTTTGCCGCCGACAATTTCAAGTTCGTTGGCGAACGCCGCGTCGAGGTTGAGTCGTGCCTTCAGCCGCTCGGTGAAAAACGTAAAACCGCCCGACACGAGCACAATGAACATGCTCGCCTGCTTGGCGGCCGCAATCAACACGTCCGCACCCGGTGAAAGTCGCAGCCGCTCGTCGTAAACGCGCTGGAGCACTGTTTCGTCAAGCCCTGCTAGCAAGGCCACGCGCTCACGGAACGACGTCGGCCAATCGAGCTCACCGCGCATGGCGGCGGCCGTGATGGCGGCGACCTCGGATTTCTTGCCGACGAAGTCGGCGATTTCGTCGATGCACTCAATGCTGATGAGCGTGGAATCCATGTCCATCGCGAGCACGCGAAAGTCGCTGAATTTTCGTGAGGGCGCGTTCATCTCAAGCGGCAACTTTGGCTTGCGGCACCATCGGCGTCAGTTCATGCAACACCGCTTTGATGGCGAGCACGCGGTCGTGCAGATTTGGCATCGCTTTTTCGATTCTGAGCTTGTCCTGTCCGGCGAGTTTGAAGTGGCGCTTTTGCTGCACCAACTGGATGACGCGTTGCGGGTGAATCGGCGTATCGGAGCCGAACTGAATGGTAATCGATGCCGCGCTCGCGTCAATCTTGAGTAAATCGAGTGGCTTGCCAAGGATGCGCAACTCATGGCTGTCAACAAGATTCGCCGTCGCATCCGGCAGCGTGCCAAAGCGATCGATCAATTCTTCCCGCAATAGTTGCAGCGCCTCGGCCGTGTCGCAGTTGGCCAGTCGCTTGTAGATCACCAAGCGTTCATGCACGTCACCGCAGTAGGTGTCCGGTAGCAACGCTGGCGCATGCAAATTGATTTCGGTGGATACGCCGAGCGGCTTGGACAAATCTGGCTCCTTGCCCGCCTTGAGTGACTTTACCGCGTGGTTGAGCATATCGGTGTAGAGCGTAAAACCAATATCCTGAATGCCGCCGGACTGCGAGTCCCCCAGCACTTCACCGGCCCCGCGAATTTCCAGATCGTGCATCGCCAAATAGAAACCCACCCCCAGATCTTCCATGGCTTGAATCGCTTCGAGGCGCCGCTTGGCGTTGATATTGAGCGCCTCCTCGGGCGGCGTCAGTAAATACGCATACGCCTGATGATGCGAGCGACCGACGCGACCGCGCAATTGATGAAGTTGTGCGAGCCCGAATTTGTCGGCGCGGTGAATCAGAATCGTGTTGGCGGTGGGTACATCGATGCCGGTTTCGATAATCGTTGAGCACAGCAACACGTTGGATTTCTGGTGGTAGAAGTCACGCATCACGCGCTCCAACTCGCGCTCCGGCAACTGGCCGTGCGCGACGGCGATGCGCGCCTCTGGTACCAGGCGTTCGAGGCGCTCGCGCTGGTTTTGAATGGTCTCGACTTCGTTGTACAAATAGTAGGCCTGGCCACCGCGCTTTAATTCGCGCAGGATGCCCTCACGCACAATACCTTCGG
Source organism: Usitatibacteraceae bacterium (assembly GCA_038901675.1). Classification (GTDB taxonomy): domain Bacteria; phylum Pseudomonadota; class Gammaproteobacteria; order Burkholderiales; family Usitatibacteraceae; genus UKL13-2. Next base: position 6,048 of record JBCKPM010000056.1, read on the forward strand.
ACAGGTTATGCACAAAGGTCTTGATGGCGAGCCGCCGCTGCGGTGCGGTGGCGATCACCGAAAAATCGCGCAGCCCTTCGAGCGACATGGCGAGGGTGCGCGGGATCGGCGTGGCGGTGAGCGTCAACACATCTACTTCCGAACGCAACGCTTTCAACACTTCTTTCTGGCGCACACCGAAGCGGTGCTCTTCATCGATGATGACTAGCCCCAGGTTTTTGAATACGACATCTTTTTGAATGAGCTTGTGCGTGCCGATGGCGATATCGACCGTACCATTGGCGAGCCCCTTGATCGCCTCGTTGGTTTCCTTACCCGAACGAAAGCGCGAAAACTCGGCGAGCTTTACCGGCCACTCGGCAAAGCGATCCGAGAAATTGCGGAAGTGCTGCTCGGCCAACAGCGTGGTCGGCACCAGAATGGCGACCTGCTTGCCGGCGTTGACCGCCAGAAACGCCGCGCGCAACGCAACCTCGGTTTTGCCGAAGCCGACGTCGCCACAAATGAGTCGGTCCATCGGTCGACCCGAGGTCATGTCAGCCGTGACCGCCTCGATGGCCGCTGACTGATCGGCGGTTTCCTCGAACGGAAACGCGGAGGCGAAGGCGTCAACTTCGTTGGCTTTCATCGGAAATGCAAAGCCCTGCCGCGCTGCGCGCCGCGCGTAGAGATTCAACAACTCAGCGGCGGTATCGCGAATTTGCTCAGCAGCACGGCGTTTGACTTTTTCCCATTGTCCAGATCCCAGACGATGCAGCGGTGCGCTGTCAGGATTGGCACCGGTGTAGCGCGAAATGGCTGAGAGCTGCGACACCGGCACGAACAACTTGTCGTTACCTTCGTAGTGGAGTTCGAGAAACTCCATCGCGCCTTCACCGATGTCCATCGACTTCAAGCCCATGTAACGGCCGATGCCGTGCTGCTCGTGCACGACCGGGTCGCCGATTTTCACTTCAGCGAGATCGCGCAGCATGGCTTCGGCGTTGCTGCGCGTTTTTTCGCGGCGGCGCGATTGCTTGACTTCACTCGCATACAGCTCGTTCTCGGTGACGATGGCGAGCCGGTCGTCCACCGCGATGAAACCCTTCTGCAACGGCGCGATGGTGACGACAACGCTGGATTTTAAACCCGAGTCAGGGAGCGGTGTTTCAGCCACAATTGCCTGAAACGCCGCGCCAGTGCTAGCGTTTAGCTGGTGATCATTGAAGAAGGTGAGGATAGTTTCACGACGTCCAAGACTCTCCGCCGCGACCAGCACCCGCCCGTCGAAACTAGCGACCAGCTGCTTGAGTCGTGCCAGCGGATCGGCCGCTTTGCGATCGACATCCACGGCAGGCAACGCAGCGACCGGCAGCGCAATGTCGTTGAACGCAATTTTTTCGAAGCGTGCGACGCCACGAAACAATTCATCGACCGGCACGAATACATCGGCTGGCGGCAGCAGCGGGTGATCGCGATCGCCACGCATCAGTTCATAGCGCGATTTAACGTCGCGCCAGAACGCTTCCGCGATGGCGGCAACGTCGCCGTGCAACAGCACGCGCGTCGTTGGCGGCATGTACTCGAACAGTGTTGCGGTGGTGGCGAAAAACAGCGGCAAGAAGTATTCGATACCGTTAGGTGCCATGCCCGCCGAGACGTCTTTGTACATGCGCGACTTTGACGGGTCGCCCTCGAAGCGGTCGCGGAACTGTTCGCGAAACTGATGTTGCCCTTCTTTGTCGAGTGGAAATTCGCGGGCGGGTAGCAAGCGGATTTCGTTGACCGGGTAGATGCTGCGCTGCGTGTCGACGTCGAAGGTGCGAATGGCGTCGATCTCGTCACCCAATAAGTCGATTCGGTAGGGAACGGTCGAGCCCATCGGAAACAAATCGATCAGCCCGCCGCGAATGGCGAATTCGCCTGGTGCCATCACCTGCTTGACGGACGCGTAACCTGCAAAAGCCAGGTCCATGCGGAAGCGCTCGAGATCGAGTGTCGTTTTGGTGCGCAGAAAAAACGCGCGCGCCGCAAGGTACTCACGGGGAGCCAGCCGCGACATGGCAGTAGTGACCGGTACGATGCCGATATCAAAGTCGGATTTGGCAAAGCGATACAGCGTTGCAACCCGTTCCGACACCAGATCCGGGTGTGGTGAAAAATGATCGTAGGGCAAGGTCTCCCAATCCGGCAGGCGGCAGACGCGCAATTTCGGCGCGAACCACGGAATTTCATTGGCGAGGCGCTCTGCGTCAGCCGCATCGGCCGCGAGCACCAACAACGGCACATCGGGCGACGCGGTCGTGGTGCGCGCGAGCATGAGCGAATCGGCGGTTTGCGGAACAGCGACAGGGTTTTTCATGAATGACTTAAGGTGATTCGTGGTGCGCGCGGGGTCAGTCCGCGTTCGGCACGGCGATGCGGGCCAACGCGTGCATCACATCGTTCGGTGTGGCGAAGCGTTCCGTCGGCGACTTCGCAAGCAATTTGTCGATCATCGGTTGGAATTGGCGCAGGCGCATCGGCAGCAACGGTACTTCGTCGTGCAGGTGTCGAAAAATAATCTGTGCTGCGGTGTCACCTACGAATGGTGGCGCACCAGTCAGCAGTTCATGCAGTATCACGCCAACTGCATACAGATCGCTGCGCGCGTCGACCGGCTGGCCTGCGCCGTGCTCCGGACTCATGTAGGTTGGCGTCCCGAGCACATCACCCGTTTCGCTGCAGCGCACGGCACTGCCGAACATCGCCGAGATATTGAAGTCGATGAGTACGATGCTCGCGTCATCGCGAAAAAACACACTCTCCGGCTTGAGATCGGCGTGACAAATGCGCGATTGGTGGAGTTCGCCGAGCGCGTACAAAAGGCGCCTGAATATTTCGATCGCCGTGCCCGCATCGATGGGCTTTCGCATGCGCTGTCGAAGGTCGCCATTCGACAGATATTCCATGACCGTGTAGGGAAACGTCGCTGTGATGCCGGAATCAAATTCTCGAACCACGCTCGTTCCGCGGTGCGGACGAAGGCGTTGTGCCAGATTGCAAAAACCCGACATCTCGCGCGTGTTGTGCACGGCCAGCGAGGTCAAAATTTTTACCGCGACGCGCCTCTGTGTCAGGGCATTTTCCGCGAGAAAAACGTGCGCCATGTTGCCGCTAGCCAGTTTGGACAGGGACACATAGCCGTCGATGTCGACGGCTATGGGTGCATTGTCATCCATCAGGAAAAACACGCCGTAGGTCGGGGGGTGCGTTTGGTCCGCGATGGGCGTCGAGGCGGATTTGCCGACAGTCGCGTTCGCGTCTTGGCGCGAACTTCCCATCGCACCCGTCAACGCGACGCGCAGCCGCTGCCCCGACAATGCGTCCTTGCGCAGCACGTCGAATGCACCTGCGGCAAGCAGGGTCGGCCGTTGGCTGGCCAGATTGTCGGCCACGAGCATGATGATCGGTGGACAGTTGTCACGGCTGCGCAAGCGCGTCAGGGCGTTGAACGCTTCGCTCTCGGTGCCGACGCCGCCCAGAATCACCGCGTCGCCACACGTGCCAAATGTAAAGTCGGCATCGCGCATGGTTTGCGAATACGGATCAATGTCCTCAATTCGCGCGTCGGGAAAGTACTCGGTGACCAATGCCGCAATCGCGAGACGAAAGCCGGCCGACCCGTCGACGATGGCGACAATCGGTGGCGCGATGATGGAATTACCCTCTGGTGGCTGCATGCGTTGGTGCGTTCAATGCCCACGACTCGGCGCGGGTCAATCTCGTCCGTGTGTCTCCGCGGAAATGGCGAGCCCCATCTAAATGACGACGACAGGAATTTTGCCGATGCGTCCGCGCCACTCCTGTGGGCCAGTGCGATGTACCGCGCCGCCTACAGAGTCGACGGCGACTGTGACTGGCATGTCCTTGACGTCGAACTCATAGATCGCTTCCATGCCCAGATCTTCAAAGGCGACCAAGCGTGACGCTTTGATCGCTTTGGACACCAAGTAAGCCGCGCCGCCAACAGCGATGAAATAGGTGGCACCATTTTTCTTGATGTTCTCAACGGTCGCTGCACCGCGCTCGGATTTGCCGATCATGCCGATGAGTCCGGTCTTTTCCAGCATGTCAGCGGTGAATTTGTCCATGCGAGAAGCCGTCGTCGGTCCCGCAGGGCCCACCACTTCGTCGCGCACGGCATTCACCGGGCCGACGTAATAAATGATGCGGTCAGTGAAATCGACCGGCAACTTTTCGCCGCGATTCATCATTTCAACTAAGCGCCGATGCGCCGCGTCACGCCCAGTGAGGATTTTGCCGGTCAGCAAGACGCGGTCACCAGACTTCAATTTGCCGAGTTCGGACTTGCTGATACCGTCGATGTTGACGCGCTTGGATGTTGAAAAGTCGAGCGTGAGTTTTGGCCAGTCGTCGAGTGACGGCGGCGCTAGCGTGGCCGACCCGGAGCCGTCGAGCACAAAGTGGGCGTGGCGGGTGGCTGCGCAGTTGGGCAGCAGCGCGACTGGTTTGGACGCGGCGTGCGTCGGATAGTCAACCACCTTGACGTCGAGCACCGTGGAAAGTCCGCCGAGGCCCTGCGCACCAATGCCGAGTGCGTTGACCTTCTCGAACAACTCCAAGCGCAACTCCTCGGCACGCGTGAGGTTGGCACCCCCGCGAGCCTTCGCCTGGAGTTCGTGAATATTCATCGGTTCCATCATCGCCCACTTCGCCATGAGCATGGCTTTTTCCGGCGACCCGCCGATGCCCAACGACAGCATGCCCGGCGGGCACCAGTCCGCACCCATGGTCGGCACCACCGATAGCACCCAATCAACCACACTGTCATTGGGCAGCAGCATGGCGAACTTGGATTTGTTTTCTGAGCCGCCGCCTTTGGCGGCAACGATGACTTCTACTTTGTCGCCCGGCACTAATTCAACATGGGTCACACCCGGCGTGTTATCGAGTGTGTTTTTGCGTTTGCCATCGGGGTCGATCACCATCGAGCCGCGCAACGGGTTGTCGACATCGGTGTAGGCGCGACGAACGCCTTCGTTGACCATCTGCTCGAGCGACAGCGTCGCGTCCCAACGCACCTCCATACCGACGCGAATGAAGGCGATGCAAATGCCGGTGTCTTGGCAAATCGGGCGATGCCCTTCGGCCGCCATGCGCGAGTTGATGAGTATTTGTGCCATCGCGTCTTTGGCGGCGGCAGACTCCTCTTTCAAATACGCTTCGTGCAGCGCCTTGATGTAATCGACCGGATGGTAGTAGCTGATGAACTGAAACGCGTCAGCCACCGAGGTGATGA
>JBCKPM010000057.1:0-11277 GCA_038901675.1 Usitatibacteraceae bacterium
GGGTGCGCCGTGCGCACCTTTGGTTGCCGGTGCAACTGCTGGTGCGCGCGGCGCACCCTACGCCGCAGCGCGAATGCGGATTTCGCGACTCACTTCACCACGGCGAAATTTCGCCAGCAGTGCATCCCACTGTATTCGCGTCTCGGCTAGGTGAGCCTGTTTCACATGCCCAAAGCCGCGAATATGCTCCGGCAATGACGCCAAATCCACCGCCGTGTCGTAACTCGCCGCCGTCGTGTCGCGCAATAGCTCCTCGACCAACGCTTCGTACTCAGCAACCAATTGCCGCTCCGTGCGGCGCTCATCGCTGTACCCAAAAATATCCAGTGCGGTCCCGCGCAATCCCTTGAACTTTGCCAGTACGGTAAAGGCGGTCATCATCCACGCACCGAACATTTTTTTGCGTGGCTCACCACTGATCGGATCGACATCCGACATGATTGGTGGTGCGAGGTGGAACGTGATCTTGTAATCGCCTTCGAACTGCGCCGCCACTTTTTCGCGGAACCCGCTATCAGCATACAGCCGCGCAACTTCGTATTCGTCCTTGTAGGCGAGCAACTTGAAGTAGTAGCGCGCCACCGCCGCAGAAAGCGCTTTCTTGCCAGCGAACTGTTGCGCGTCGAGTTCCACGACGCGCTTCACCAGCGCCGCATAACGATCGGCGTAAGCCGCGTTCTGATAGCCGGTCAAAAACTCTTTGCGTCGCGCGACCATTTCATCGATCGACTCCGAGAGTTTGTAGTGGCCGCTTTTGGGCGGCACGGGAAACGCAATATTGGTCACGACCGCAATATCGAATGCCGCGCGGCGTCCCCATTCAAACGCCTGTTTGTTCTTATCCACCGCCGTGCCGTTCAGTTCAATGGCACGCACAATCGACGACGCCGTCACCGGAATCAATCCCTTTTGATAGCCGTACCCCAGCACAAATGGATTAGTGAAAATCGCATCACCCATGAGTGCGGTGGTAATGCTGCTGGCATCGACAAAATCGACTGAGGCCATGGATTCCTTGAGAATCGCCTCGAGTTCGGCAACCGGGATGTGCAAGTCCGGATCTTGCGTGAATTCACCCGTGGTCGCCACGTCGGCGTTGACCACACCGCGCGTGACGTTGGCTTGCATCTTGGCAAGCGCTTCGTCCGACGTCGATACGATCATGTCGCAGCCGAGTAAGGCATTGGCTTCACCCGCAGCGATACGCACCGCATGAATCGCCTCGGGTGTGGCGGCAATACGAACATGGGTGTAGACGCTGCCGCCCTTTTGCGCGAGCCCCGTCATATCGAGCACTGCCACCCCCTTGCTCTCGATGTGCGCCGCCATACCGAGCAAGGCGCCGATGGTCACCACGCCCGTGCCCCCCACACCAGTGACCAAAATTCCCCACGGCGTCGCCAACGACGGCAGCGTTGGTTCTGGCAAAGTCATGAACACTTCTTGCAGCACCGGTTTTAGTTTTTTCAGCTGCCCGCCTTCGACCGTTACAAACGACGGACAAAAACCCTTGACGCAGGAAAAATCCTTGTTGCACGACGATTGATCGATCGCGCGTTTGCGGCCGAACTCAGTCTCGAGGGGGACGATTGACAGGCAATTGGATTTCTTGCCGCAGTCCCCACACCCTTCGCACACCAGATCGTTGATGATCACGCGCTTGGCTGGATCGGGAAACGTACCGCGTTTGCGGCGGCGACGTTTCTCAGCCGCGCAGGTCTGATCGTAAACCAGCACCGTGGTACCGGCGATATCACGCAGCTCGCGCTGGATGGCGTCGAGTTCATCGCGATGATGCACCGTGACGCCGGGCGCGAAATCGGCGTCCCTGGGATATTTTTCCGGCTCGTCTGTGACCACCATAGTCCGCACCACACCCTCGGCGTGCACTTGCTGCGTGATCCGCGGCACGGTCAGTTGACCGTCAACCGGTTGACCACCCGTCATCGCCACGGCGTCGTTGAACAGAATCTTGTAGGTGATATTCACCTTGGCGGCGACCGCGGCGCGAATCGCCAGCAAGCCCGAGTGAAAATAGGTGCCGTCACCTAGATTGGCAAATACGTGTTTCGTTTCTGTAAATGGTGCGATGCCCACCCACGGCACGCCCTCGCCGCCCATTTGCGTGAAGGTCATGGTTTCTTCCGGACTAATCCAGGTCGCCATGTAGTGACAACCGATACCGGCGAGCGCTTTGGAGCCTTCTGGCACGCGCGTCGACGTGTTGTGCGGGCAGCCGGAACAATAATAGGGAATGCGTGCGATCTTCGAGCGGGGGCGCGCTAGCGCGGCCTCTTTATCTTCGATGAATTTCAGGCGAGCCTCGACAATTTTCGAGGTATAGAACTTGCCGATGCGTTTGGCAATCACGCGCGCAATCATGGCTGGCGTGAGTTCGCCGGTGGCTGGCAGCAGCCACTCGCTGCGGTGGGTTTCCCATTCACCGTGTTCATCGTACTTGCCGATGACGCGCGGACGCACATCGTCGCGCCAGTTGTAGAGCTGCTCTTTCAATTGATACTCAATCAGCTGGCGCTTTTCTTCGACCACCAGAATCTCGTCGAGACCGCTGGCGAAGGCGCGCACCGCCGTTGGTTCGAGCGGCCACGGCATGCCAACTTTCATCACGCGCAATCCCATTTCGGCGGCGTGACGCGCGTCGATGCCGAGATCTTCCAACGCCTGCATAGTATCGAGATAGCTCTTGCCCGAAGCGATGATGCCAAGCTTGGCTTCGCTCGAATCGATGGTGACGCGATTGAGGTGATTGACGCGCGCATACGCCAACGCCGCATAAATCTTGTCGTGTTGTAGCCGCAACTCTTGTTCGAGTGGCACGTCCGGCCAGCGAATATGCAAACCGCCCGCCGCGATCTCGACGTCATCCGGTAACACGATGCGCGGCGAAGTGATATCGAGATTGATCGACGCTGACGCATCGACCGTATCCGACACACACTTAAGTGCCACGTAGCAACCCGAGTAGCGCGACATGGCAAAGCCGTGCAGCCCCATCTCGATGATGTCGGCGACACCCGCCGGGTACAACACTGGAATCATCGCCGCATCAAACGCGTGCTCCGATTGGTGCGGCAACGTGGATGATTTGCACGCGTGGTCGTCGCCGGCAATCAGTAGCACACCACCGTGCGGCGCACTACCGGCCGCGTTAGCGTGTTTGAACACGTCACCCGAGCGATCCACACCAGGGCCTTTGCCGTACCAGATGCCGAACACGCCGTCGTATTTGGCACCGGCGAACAATCCGACTTGTTGCGACCCCCACACGGCAGTCGCGGCGAGTTCTTCGTTGACACCGGGCGTGAAGAAAATATGTTTTTCCTGCAAGAATTTCTGCGCTTTCCACAGCGCTTGATCGTAGCCACCGAGCGGCGAGCCGCGATAGCCAGAAATGAAACCTGCAGTATTCAGGCCTGCGGCCAAATCGCGTTGGCGCTGAATCATCGGCAGGCGCACCAGCGCCTGTATGCCAGTCAAATAAACGCGCCCTTGGTCGAGCAAATATTTGTCGTCAAGCGTGACGCTCGGTGACGTCGGGGCAGCAGCGGGGTTGGCAGAGGTGACAACTGCGGGGGGCATCAATCCACTCCTCAAATCGTGTTTTCGGCGGGGTTCGTTGCGAATCGTGGCTAGCCAAGATAGGCCAGCGAAATCGATCCATGCCCGAGGTTTGACAACGATTGTGTCACAGTCAAATCAGGCGCACTAAGTTTACCGGAAATGGCGCGCCCTCGGCGGTAAAAGCGGCGCTGATAAACTGCTTTCAAGCCGCCATCCAACCTAAGGAAGGTCTGATCAAGTCCATTCAATCCATCTAGCGCCGATATTGAGGCATCTACGTTGTTGTGCTCCTCGTGCGGTAGCCCCGCTTTGCCCCTTCGTCGCACGTCTAGTAGCTACCTCAATCTCAACGCAAGCTGAACCGAAGCGACTTAATCAGACCCTCCTTAAAACAATCTGCCTTCCACCATGCGCCCACGCCTCAACCGATTTGCATTCCGGCATCCACTATGTGTGCTCGCGTGCCTTCTGATAGCCACTAGCCTGACGAGCTGCGCCGTGCTCGATCCGCATCGCATACTCACGCGAACCAGCGCACCCTCGCCGTTTCCCGCGGCGCCAGTTTCAAACGACAACTGGCGCGCCGAGGCAATCGACTTTGTCTGGACGACAGTCAATGAGCGCTACTACGACCCGAAACTCAACGGCGTGGACTGGAAAGCGGTACGCGCGCAATACGAACCTAAACTGTTGGCAAGCAAGTCTGATGATGAATTTTGGGAGCAGCTCGACAAAATGACGGGCGAATTGAAGGACTCGCACACGCGAGTGCATTCGCCAAAGCTGGTCGCCCAGCAACGCAATGAAGAAACGCACAGCCTTGGGCTTGGGTTTGTAGAACTCGACGGTGCGTTGATTGTGACCTCAGTGCACCCTCAGTCCGACGCGTGGTGGGCTGGCGTTCGCGCCGGCATGCAGGTATCGAGCATTGAGGGCGAGGCGGCACTGGTGCATTTCAAACGACTGGTTGAGGCAGCGCGCGAGACATCAACACCGTGGGCGCGTACGCGTGGTGCCGTGCGCAAAATCAACGGCGGCGATATCGGTTCCTCGGTCGCGATGACCTTTGTGCGCAACGACCGGAGCGAGATCAATGTCAACATGGCGCGTCGCCGCTTCTCCACTTCACCGGATTTCACGCCGCGCGTGCTGCCATCAGGTTTTGCCTACATTCGGTTTTCGACTTTTCTCGGAAAACTAGAGAGCAAAATCATCGCCGAGATCGAGCGCATGAAGGACACGCCGGGGCTCATCATCGATTTGCGAAACAACGGTGGCGGCTCGGGACAAATGTCGTCCAATCTGCTGGCGCGTTTTTTTAGGGATGATCAAAAAGGTGTGACGCCCAAAACGCGCAGTAGCAAGCCCATCACGCTGTTGATGGTGCCGACCATGAAACTGGAACCTGAACTCAAGGGGCTCAAGGACCAGGCCTACTCCAAACCAGTCGTGGTCCTGATCAACGAAAGCTCCGCATCGGCCTCGGAAGTGTTTTCCGTCGTGATGAAGGAAACCAAGCGCGCCACGCTGATCGGCCAACGCACGTGCGGTTGCCTGTTGGCGTATTTGGGAATGGCCGACGTACCCGGCGGTGCGCAGCTGGCTTACAGCGAAATCGGCTTTGTCACGAAAAACGGTACGCGCGTGGAAGGCAACGGCATCGCCCCGGACATCGAGGTGCGGCCGACGCGCGACGATTACCTGCTCAATCGCGATCGCGCGCTCGAGAGCGCGGTGGCGTTTTTGACGGCGCAAGCCGCACCCACGACGGCACCGGCCAAGGCCGATTGAGCCAGGAGCGCGGATGAAAATTCTTGTACTCGGCGCAGGGGCGACTGGCGGCTATTTCGGTGGCCGCTTGGCGCAAACGGGCGCCGATGTGACTTTTCTGGTGCGCCCCAAACGCGCCGAGCAGTTGCGCGAATCAGAGCTAATTATTGAAGCCCTCACTGGTCGCGATCTGGTGAAGGTCAACACCGTCAGTGCCGAAACGGTCACGCCCATCTATGACGTGATTTTGTTGTCGTGCAAGGCCTACGATCTCGATTCGGCCATCGACGCGATTGCGGGCGCAATGCATCAACGCACTTGTGTCGTGCCGCTGTTGAATGGCGTCTCTCATCTAGCCGTGCTCGATGACGCGCTTGGCGCGCCGCGTGTGATGGGCGGCAGCTGCCAGATTGTCGCCACGCTGACGCCCGAGGGCGTGATCAAGTCGATGGCCGCAACACAGGCCATCCTGTGGGAGCCTCGCCACGGCAACGCGCACCAACCCCATGCGACAAGGACGGCAGCGGTGCGCAAGGCGCACCCTACTCCCCGCTCGTCTTCACCGCCTCGATGTTGCGCGACATCGAAGCAGGCAACCAGGTTGAAGCCGACCACATCGTCGGTTACATGCTCGCCAAGGCGCGTGAGCACGGCATCGACGATGCCCTGCTCTGCATTGCCCACGCGCACTTGCAAACCTATCAGCAGCGTCGCGTCGCGGGACGGACGTAGGGTGCGCCGCGCGCACCAACCCCATGCGACAAGGACGACAGCGGTGCGCGAGGCGCACCCTACTCCCCGCTCGTCTAGTACGTCGCCAGCCTCCGGTAGCATCAACCCATGACTGATCGGATCCGCGCCTCCGCACTCAATCCTGGCGTCCGAAAACGCGAAGTGTTCGCTTGGGCGATGTATGACTTCGCCAATTCCGGCTACACCACGGTGGTACTCACGGCAGTGTTCAATGCCTACTTCGTGTCGGTCATCTGTGAGGGTGCCGCGTGGGCAACGCTCGCCTGGATCGCCACTCTTGCCGTCTCCTACCTGGCAGTCATGGCGTTGGGTCCGCTGATCGGTGCCTACGCTGACGCACATGGCGCTAAAAAGCGCATTCTGGTGTGCGTCACCGTCGGCTGCGTTGCCGCCACTGCCGGACTTTATTTCGCGCACGCCGGCGACATCGCACTCGCGGTGGTGCTGGTGATTATTTCAAATTTTTGCTACGCCATCGGCGAAAACATCGCCGCAGCGTTTCTGCCGGAACTCGCGGCACCCCATTCCATGGGCAAGGTTTCCGGCTGGGGCTGGAGTCTGGGCTATGTCGGCGGGTTGCTGGCACTCGGCATTTGCCTAGCGTGGGTGATGTCTGCCGCATCTCGCGGTAGTTCGACCACGGATGCGGTACCGATGACCAACATCATCACCGCCGTCACCTACATTGTCGGCACCTCGATTACGTTCATCTGGCTGAAGGAGCGTGCGGTGCCGAGCCAAACCAACAGCGGCAGCGCCTGGCGACGACTCGCAGACACGGCAAGGCACGCCGCACGCTACCGCGACTTGATGGCGATGTTTATCTGCGGCGCGTGCTATCAGGCCGGCGTGGCGACCATCATCACGCTGGCCGCCATTTATGCGCAGGAAGCGATGGGCTTCAAAACCGAACAGACGTTGATGCTGGTGCTGGTGGTAAACGTGACGGCGTGTATCGGTGCGTTCGGCTTTGGTTACGTACAAGACGTCATCGGAAAAAAGCGCGCACTGATGGTCACACTTGGCATCTGGTTGTTGATGGTCGGCTTCGCCTGGTTCGCCACCACACCGGGATTATTCTGGGTGGCGGCGAATCTTGCTGGTGTGGCAATGGGCTCGAGCCAATCCGCAGGCCGCGCCATGGTGGCGTACTTCTCTCCTGTTGATCGTGCCGCCGAGTTCTTTGGTTTGTGGGGGGTTGCCACGCGAATGGCCGCCGTGCTGGGGCCGTTGACCTACGGCGTGGTGTCGTGGGTATCAGGTGGCAATCATCGACTTGCGATGCTCATCACCGGCGTATTCTTTATCGCTGCCATGCTCGCGTTGACGCGCGTGGACGAAGCGCGGGGTCGTCGCGCCGCAACCGGTGCCGCATAGCGAAGCAGCAGCACAAAGTCGTTTATTGGCGGGCGTTTCGGGGCATTTTTGCCTGAAAACGCGCACCCCTATTGCACTTTCATAATTTTGTGTAGGCGAAGATTCAACAGTGTGCCGCGATCCGCACAAATACAGGCGAAAATAGCCGCCACTCGAACGAAATGTCTCTGCAAACAATGTCCATCGATTCTCTAGCCGCGACCAATTTCATTCGCAATATCATCGATGCCGATCTGGCGGGCAACGCCTACGCGACGCGCCGATGGTCTGGCAAGCCGGGTACCGCCGCCGAGCAACAACATGCACCTGCGGACACGGCCAAAATCCGCACCCGCTTTCCGCCCGAACCCAACGGCTATCTGCACTTCGGTCACGCCAAATCGATCCTGCTCAACTTCGGTTTGGCGCGCGATTACGGCGGCGTCTGCCACTTGCGCTTTGACGACACCAACCCGGAAAAAGAGGAACAGGAATTTGTCGATGGCATCATCGACGCAGTGCGTTGGCTCGGTGGCCGCAATTGCACCAACCCGGCCGTCGATAACCCAGCCTCGCCGATTTATTTTGCGAGCGATTATTTCGACTGGATGTACCGCTTCGCCGAACATTTGATTGAGCACGGCGATGCCTACGTCGATTCGCAGTCCGCCGACGACATGCGTGCCAATCGCGGCTCACTCACGGAGCCGGGCAAATCGTCGCCGTTTCGCAACCGCAGCGTGACAGAAAACCTGCAAATGTTTCGCGAAATGCGCGACGGCAAGCACGCCGAAGGTTCGCACGTGTTGCGCGCCAAGATCGACATGTCCTCGCCGAACATCAATCTGCGCGATCCCGCGCTCTACCGCATCAAACACGCGCACCATCATCGTCACGGCGACAAGTGGCATATCTATCCAATGTACGCCTACGCACACCCGATCGAAGACGCGCTGGAAAATATCACCCACTCGCTGTGCACGCTCGAATTTGAGGATCAGCGTCCGTGGTATGACTGGTTGTTGAACAAACTCGCTGAAGTCGGTGAGTTGTTGCGGCCACTGCCCAAGCAAATCGAGTTTTCGCGGCTGAATCTGACCTACATCATCACCAGCAAACGATTCCTCAAGCAACTGGTCGAGCAAGGTCACGTCAGCGGCTGGGACGACCCGCGCATGCCAACCATCGTTGGCGCACGCCGACGCGGCTTCACGCCGAAGGGTTTCCAGTTGTTCGTCGAACGCATCGGCGTTTCAAAGTCCGATTCGTGGATTGACATGAGCGTGCTCGAAGATTGTCAACGCGAAGTGATGAACGAAGCGTGCTTGCGTCGCGTCGCGGTGCTCGATCCACTGAAGCTTGAAATCACCAACTACGATGCGTTGGCATCCGAATCTTGTCTAGCACCGAATCATCCGCAGAAGCCCGAGCTGGGCAAACGCGAGCTGACGTTCTCGCGCGAACTTTGGATTGAACGCGACGACTTTGCCGAGGTGCCGCCCAAGGGATTTTTTCGGTTAACCCCGGGCGGTATGGTGCGGCTACGATTCGCCTATGTCATCAAGTGCACATCGGTCGAAAAGGACGCTGCGGGGCGCATCACCAAAGTGCTCGCCGAGTATTTGCCTGAAACAAAATCCGGCAGCAGCGGTGCGGATGCGGTCAAGGTCAAAGGCAATATTCACTGGCTGTCGGCGCGTCACGCGGTTGCCGCTGAAGTACGATTGTTCGACCGATTGTTTAGCGTGCCCTACCCCGGCCGCGGTGTTGACAACAGCACGCAGAATTTCCTCGACGATCTCAATCCCGCCTCCAAGCAAGTCGTCACCGCCTACGTTGAGCCGTCGCTCAGCCTCGCCGCAGCCGATGATCGGGTTCAGTTTGAACGCCACGGTTATTTTGTGGCCGACCGCGTGGACTCGACTCCCGGCAAGCCGGTGTGGAATCGTGCCGTGACGCTGCGCGATTCGTGGTCAACCCAAAAATAGCAATGCCGCATCTATTGACTCGATGAGGACACCAAGCATGAACATCGGGAAAACGTTTTTCGCCTTGACCGCAATCGGTTGATGGCGCGTCGCCATCCTGCCCCCATGCGGCACAAAAATCGCTCCATAATCAGTGTTCCGGATCACCGCTCATGATGTCGCATCATTGATTGAAAGATTGAAAGGAAATTCACAATGAACACCTTGCCTACTGTTTCGCAGAACGCTCAGCCGGTCATTCGATCCGCCAATACGCTCGCCGCTGCCGTCGCTCTCATGTGCGGTGGTTTTTCGCTGGCTGCCGAGGCGCAGACCAGGGCAGCCCCTCAGGTGGTCAAGCCACCGATTGCACTGGCCTACATCGATGTGGCCACCGCGGCCAGCGACATGCCGGGCGGCAACATGATGGGCGCGGCGGCGCAGGGAGGAGAATCGGGCGGATTGTTCGGCGCACTTGGCGGTCTTGCACGCGGTGCGTTGGGCGGCGCAACAGGCGGTGGCAATACATTTGGCAACACCCGTTCGATGGGCTTTGGCAGCGGCAAGTATGTCGATGTCTCGGTTTACACCAACAAAAATCGTTCGCTCACCGAGGCAACCCAAGCCATCCCGCCCGTCATGAGTCTGGGGGATGCGCTGAAACTGATCGCGCCGATTCCGGAAAAACTGCTGCCCCAAAGCCCGGTCGACGAGCGACCGATTGAGCCGACCTACGAAAAGCCGCGCGGCAAGATGTCAGTTTATTGGGGGTGTGGCGAAAACATCCGCCCCGGACAGCCACGCACCCTCGACGTTGCAAAAGCGAACATCGAAGACTTCGGCAAATTCTTTGTCACACGCGGCAGCACCACCAAAGGCGCTCGGTCAGAGCCCGGCCACCCTGCGTGGCCGAACAAGCTGCACGATCGGCGCGTTCCCGATAACGCCTCACTCGTCGGCCAACATACCTTTACCGGCACCGGCATCCCCGAAACATTCAAAGTCACATTAGGCGCGCCGCAAGATTTGATGCCCTCCATCGAGTTGCAGCAGACCAAGAAAGACGGTGGCGTCAATCTCGAATGGCGGTCCATCCCACACGCACGCGCCTATTTCATTGCCGTCATGGGCGGCAAGTCTGACGGCGGCGACGCCGGCGAGGCAATATTCTGGACCTCTAGTGAACTGCCGGACACGGGCTTCGGGTTGATGGACTACCAATCCAACGCCAACATCGATAAGTGGCTTGGCGAAAAAGTGTTGCTGCCGGCCTCGGCCACCAAGTGCGCGGTGCCCAAAGGCATTTTTCCGGAGGGCGCGGGTGGCATGCTGCGGATGATTGCTTACGGCTCCGAGGCGTTTTTCGCGTTTCCACCGCGACCCACTGACCCGAAAATCGCGTGGGAACCAGACTGGCAGACCAAGGTGCGCGTGAAGTCCACGGTCATGTCGATGCTGGGCGGATTCGGTGACGACAACGAGCGCGGCCGGAGCCGGAGTCGCGACGAGCGCAAACAGACACCCCAAGAAGAGAAAAAAGAAGACAAAAAGCCCAACCCGGTGGATTTGTTGAAAGGCTTGTTCGGGCGCTAGTGTAGTGCTTCATTCTGTTTGCTACTTTTGAAACGATCACTTCGTTCCATAGATCGTCGTTCCAGCGCAGGCTGGAACCCAGTCCAACCTCCGATCGATGAACGATGGACTAGATTCCAGCCTGCGCTGGAATGACGACATTTCTTGTTGGCGTCGCCAAGTTGCCCCATGAAAACGGGCTTCACTCGGTCGCAGCGGGAAGATGTATCCTTAAGTTGATTGCGAAGCACTACACTAGCGAGGGCGCGCGTCAATT
>JBCKPM010000058.1:0-11076 GCA_038901675.1 Usitatibacteraceae bacterium
AGCTGCCGGGCAGCCCGCCAAGCGTCGGCTGAAATTGCAAAGCTATCTGGTTAGATGCTATGAAATGCACCTCGCGATACGAATGTCGATCGGAACGCAGGTTTTACCGACCTGAAATGCCAACGAGGAAACCAATGATTTCATGTGGCACAAGCTCTGCAACGCTTATGCACCAGGAGTTGAGGTGATCACCATGGACATGTTGGGCAAGGTCAGGCGCATGAAGATGCGCGACAAGCTTTCGATCAGTCAGATGATGAGACAGAACGCAAACAGCTTGAACGGGAGCTTCGTGCTAAACACAAGCCAAAGTTCAATCTGGTTTGAGCTGCGTGTGATCTTAGCAAGATTTCATTGAGGGTTTAAGCCGCTCTTTTGGTCAGCCGAGCGGATGAAGCAGAAGATCGACAGTGAAGCAGGACGTGCGTTGTACGGCGGACGATTCGCCACCGTCGAGCCGGTGTTTGCCAACATCCGCCACAACAAAAGACTGAGTCGCTTTACCCTGCGCGGCAAAACCAAGGTGGACGGGCAGTGGAAGCTCTACTGCATGGTGCACAACATCGAGAAGCTGGCCAACTATGGGCAGATGAGGTGGCAATGAGGGACGCAGACGAGGCTACCCCGAATGCGCGCTGGTTGATTTGAGGCGCACGTAACGACAGTCGAAAACGCACAACGAAAAACGCACCGGCAAATTCTTGCGGGTGCGTTTTTTTGTGCCTGAAAAGGGGTTTTTCTACAGCTTCAACGTTTGAATTCACCGGCCTGCGCGGCTTTTTGCGCAGGTCCGGTGGAATGATGGGTTGGGTTTCTGGCGCCGACAGATCATCTTTGGGCGGCAACTGACGAGAGAATTAAGCCTTCTTGCGACCATTTGCGAACAACATAAAGATAGAACTCTTCGTTCCGAACCGATCCACAAACTGGCACCAGTTCCCTGCCGGTAGTGGTTAGGAGGGCGTGACCGGTCGACATTTGATTGTTCTCGTCAGCCGGAAACTCAATCAGTGTCGGTCGTCCGTAGTAGAACGCATGCGCATACTTGCCGAAGCCTTTTCTGGCGTAACCGCCCAACGCTTCGAAAGAGATTAGGCCAATGGCGTCCAGATGCTTTAAGGCGTCGAAGTTGATCCCTTGTTTGGTATAGACCTCGTTGTCAATTTCGTAGATGAGAGGTGAGACTTCGCCAATTACCCAAACGAACTGACAAAACTTTGTGAAGAGAGATGCATCCTTCTTATCAATGGATGAGATGAAGTCGACAGTTCGCTTTGAGAAAGTCCCGGGAGTGGTTGCTTCGCCGGAAAGCAATCGTGCCCAGAGCGACTGCATTTCCTTGTCCGAAACGGTGTCACACTGCTTGAAGAAATGCGCAATCCAGTCTTCATCAAGATTCTGCACCTTTGCGCTTTCGGGTAGCACAGCCGCTGCCTGCGCAGTGATTTGCTCAATGTTTTCCTGCTTTCGTGCTTCCTGATGCACAAGCCTTTCGACCGCTCGATGTTCGATATCGCTTAGTTCAAGTCGAGCGAGCGCCTTGATTTTCTCTGCCTCAGCTTCGGCGCGAGCCTTGCGTTTGATATGTACTGGCTCGTAGATGATGCCTACCGCATTGCACACCTTCTCAACGAGAACTGTTGCTGGTTTGGAGAGGTCACCAAGGTTTATCAGCGAGTTACCTTCAGCCATGTATTCCTCCTGAAACCCAACGTAAAGGTGAGGGGCGACACAAAAGCGCAGCTTTTGGGGCGTCCCTCTCGACCGTAATGTTAGACGGCAATTTATCCACCCTTCGCTGCTTCCCTGCCGCGCTTCACACGCGCAGGCAAGACGTACATGAACTGCCCAAGCGCCACGGCAAAATCCACAGCGCGCTTGGCGGCGTCCATATCCGGGAGCGGGGCGTTTTCGTCAGCATGCCGCTCTTCATTTGCATCCAAGCGTACGTCGTGGGCCCATTCCGCCATGTCTTTTGTAATGAGGTGATCCTCAGCTGCTTTGTCGATTCGTGCGTAGAGCGAGCCTTTCGTTAAGCCCTTCGACTTCAACATTGCGTCCACTGCGCTGGCCGAGAGCATCACCGCGCCAGATGGCGACGACAAGCTATTGAGTGCTTGAGACAGAAATGTTCGTGCCCGTTCCGGAATTGCGTCGTCCACTTCGGTAGTCGCGGGAAAGTGCTCGAGGACATCCTGGTTGAAGATGTTGGCGCACGCCGTCACTATTCCTCCGCAGCGTGTGCAGCCGTAGAAGCCCCAACTGCGCTTCCTCGTTCCCGCAGCATCCAAAGTCTCTGTGGATTGGCGGAAGGTTAGCGCTGGCGTGTCCACATTGCAGTGTGGGCACCGCAGCAACTCCAGTATTGCTCCGTTTAATTTTGGCACGGCGTCCCCTCCAATTGCCGTCTAACGTAGAGCTAAGCGGCGCGCCGCTTTGTCGCACGTCCGCTCGAACGCGAGGTTAGGCATGCATCAACGGTCTCGCGGACGGTGTGATTTAGCATATCAGCCAAAGTTACACCTTGCGCAAACTGCTTCAATGCGTCATTCATCAGTGTTTGATAACTTCCGCCGAGCAACTGCGCACGGGCACGGAACACAGCGAGAACGCTACTATCCACTCGCATCGTGATGCGCGATTTTACGCCGGCCATAGCTTGAAGTCGCTGCAATTGCGTCGTCAGTGCAACCGGCTGTGCGTTCGCAAAGTCCAGATTTTTGAATTTCTCGTACATCTTGTCAGAATTGTTTTTCATAGCGCTTCCGTTGGGGTGAGTTCGCCTTCCATGCCGAAATAATCCGAATTGTCTGACCACGAAAAGTGTGCACAACAACCAAGAGTCGGGCTTTTCCACCCAATCCCAGCGTCACAAAGCGGCGCTCGCCGCGAGCGTCAGGATCTTCGTGAGTTAGCGCATATGGATCAAAAAGAACTGGCGTAGCCTCTTCAAAAGTAACGCCACCATGATTTCCAGAATTGACCGCTGCCTTTTCGGGATCCCAAACGATTTCCATATCACTATTGTATGCACAATAGTACGCACATGCAACTAATGTCTAACGTCCGCGATGACGTGCACGAGCAAGCGCGCGGAGCGCTGCTTGCGAAGTGTCGCCGTCGATCACGCGGTTAGACGGCACGACGAAAGACGCCTCGCACATTCGCGAGCAATTCGCGTAAAGACCCGCGGTAGAGCCAGATCGCGCCGCCGAGAAAGTAAAGCGCCGAAGAGGCGTAAAAGTTCTCGATCCGAAACATCTGGTTTCCAATGACGGTGTGGTAAAGCACGTAAACGCCATCTACCACGACCCATGCCACAAAGAGCGCCATGGCGATCTTGAGAATCCAATTCCGTGACCGGTGCCGCACAGCCGTCAGTATGGTTCCCACGCTCCAGGGTGCGCTTAGATAGGTCAAGCCGCCCATTATCAGACTGATCCCGACATCCCAGTCCGAGATGCCGTAATTCAGAGCGCCAAAGAGCAGCCATCCCATGCCGATCGCGAAGCTAAGAAGCTTCCACGGCCGCGCCAGTTCCCTGACGTAGGTGCGATCCGGAAGCAGGCCGCCGCTGGGGCTTGGCGGCTGTTCAGTCGACATGAATGTACCTAGCTTTCGTTACCTTGCCCGACTCGCCCTCAACGGCACATACATGTCGGGAAAAGGGCGGCACGCCGATATACGCGATCGAAATTTCACTGGCCCGAATCATCCGATGCTTTGGGTCGCCCGTATCATGTGCCGCTGCCGCAACTACAGCCAATGGCGAGCCGACGGGAAACCGGTCGCAGAACGCGCGCGCGTTTGCCTCCGCTTTGGCTTCCAGAACGATGACGCCTGCACCGACCGCAATCGGTATGACAAGCAAAACGCCCCAAAACACCCACCGTCTTATGCGCATCGTGCTCCTCGTGTTCGTGCCGCCTAACGAATGAAAGGGACTTCCCCGTCCCGAGCAAGCGGCAGTGAAGTCGCACGGCATCGAAGTGCCATGATGGCGATGTTGTCATCCATCAACAAATCTCGAAAGGGGAAGTCCATGAAGATTATCTATCTGGGAATTGATCTTGCGTAGAGCTAACCGGCGCTGCGCGGCTTTATTGCGCAGCGTCCAGCGACCGAAGGGAGCGGGGTTGAGCGCCGGGTTGGACAACTGAGCCTGTACCACGATTGCACTTAGTCATGTTGTCCGATGCTCATGCCGCTACTCCAAAAGATCTTTGGGCTGTCGCCTTTTGGGAAATCATGGCAGAGGCTGCGTCTGGACGGTGCTAGCGCGTTAAGCAGGGCCTCAAGATTCCCGCCGGCTTCCGACAGTTGCTTTGACTCTGACGGCGTGATTGGTAACACACTCCTGAACTGCGGATCGTCGCCGTCCGCCCAGTCGATGGTTTCCGAAAACACATAAACGAAATACTGCTTGCACTTCGGGCATGAAAGAATCTTGACCATGAAATGCGATTCATCAATAAGCTCGGACTCAGTTCTCAATGACGCAACCGCCTCCCAAGCGTTGTCAGCTTCGGGTGGCCAACATGTTCTGCAGCCGAAAGGTTCCAATGGTGAGGCCATGTTGTCTTTCACACCTTTGTCGCCCAACGTCAAGTTAAGGGGCTCGCCCGCTTCTGGGCTAGCCCCACTTGAACGCAGGGTTGGCTGTACGCGTAATTACACGACATGACCCCGTCATTCATGGGCATCCATAGACTGAATAGCCTCGATGGCACGCCGGTATTTTTCAGCACGTTCAATATCCTTGGTGGTTGGTGACGAGAACCGACTTAGATCGCAGTTTTCCGTAAGGTCTGCGAGCTTTACACGTCTGCCAATTTTGTTCGCTGCTGCCCGAATGACAAAATCCTCATAGGTTTCTCCTTCGCGCTTCGTGACGGACTGGATGGCAGAAAGAATCTCCTCCGAAAACCCGTCCCTCCTCAACGACTCAATCGTGACTTCAGTGTCTTCAACAACATCATGCAACACGCCAACAATTCGCTCATCGAGTGCGCTGAGACGCATCATCACCCGAAGTGGATGCAGAATGTAGGGTGCTCCAGCCTTGTCCACCTGACCAGAGTGGGCCTGAGCGGCTACCGCGATTGCTCGTTCAAGAGTGCTCATAGATGCTCCTCAGTGGTCTAACGAATAGCGTTTATCTGTCGCGCCTCGACGTGAATTCAAGGCGCGATATTCACCGCGACAGATAAACCCGGTTGGACTAAACCGCCCGCGAGGTGGTCGCTATGGGGATTGTAATCGCCAAGCTGGTCGGCGCACCATGGTTCGTCGCGGATGATCGGATGATCGGATGATCGGATGATCGGATGCCCGTACCCGGCAGGCATAAGTGCTAGTATCAAATACCAATGAGCCTATTCGATGTCGGTGGCTGAGCGACCCCAAACTGCGCGATTCCTCGCATGAGATCAGATCAGAAGGCGATGACCTTGCCACCGCGGCGGAAGCGAATTGCGTAATGCCAGACCCAGCCAACTCTAAGCCGGTATTTCGAATACGCGGATTGACCAAGACTTACGGCAGCGGACTCACCGAAGTGCGTGCGCTGGCCGGTGTGGATCTTGACCTTTTTGAAGGTGAATTGATTGTCTTGCTCGGCCCCTCTGGCAGTGGCAAAACAACATTTCTGAACAATATCGGCGGGCTTGACGTGCCGACGTCCGGGGAGTTGCAGTATCGCGACCTCAATCTGGCTGCAGCGGACGAGGATCAACTGACGCAATACCGACGCCTCTCAGTCGGCTTCGTGTTCCAGTTTTACAATCTGATCGCGAGTCTGACGGCGCGCGAAAACGTCGCGTTGATTACCGAGATTTCTACTAACGCAATGCCCGCCGAAGTAGCGCTGGAGATGGTCCATCTTGGCGCGCGGCTGGATCACTTCCCGGCGCAACTTTCCGGCGGCGAACAGCAGCGCGTCGCCATCGCGCGCGCCATCGCCAAGCGGCCTGAAGTATTGCTGTGCGATGAACCGACCGGCGCACTGGATGTGCAGACCGGCATCGTGGTACTCGAAGCGATTGAACGGGTGAACCGGGAACTCGGCACGTTGGCCGTCATCATTACGCACAATGCGGTGATGGCCGACATGGCGGATCGGGTCATACGATTCTCCGACGGACGGGTGCAAAGTACCCATCGCAATGCCACGCGCGCGTTGCCGAACACTCTGAAGTGGTAACCATCTCCAATCTCGACCGCAAGTTGCTGCGCGATCTCCGGCGCATGCTCGGGCAGACGATTGCGGTCGCCATGGTCATTGCCTGCGGCGTGGCGATGATGACCATGTCGCGCAGCCTCATTTACTCGCTCGACAAGACCCAGCGAGAGTATTACGAAGCCAATCGCTTCGCTGACGTGTTCGCCCAACTTAAGCGCGCACCACAGTCGGTCGCGGCACGCATCCGCGACATTCCCGGCATCGCGACGGTGCAGACCGGCGTCGCCGCGCGGGTGACGCTCGATCTGGCCGGACGGGACGAGCCCGCCAGCGGCACGGTCCGCTCCTTGCCCGACGTCGGGCCGCCTGAGTTGAATCGCCTGTTCCTGCGTGCCGGTCGTTGGCTCGCGCCCCGCAGTCGCGGCGACTTGTTGGTCAGTGAGGCGTTTGCGGAGGCCAACGGGCTGCAACCGGGCAATGCCCTGACACTGTTGCTGAATGGTCGGCGTACGCAATTTCGTATCGCCGGAATTGTTCTATCACCGGAGTACATCTTCGAGTCGCGCCCCGGCGCCGCGTTGCCGGACAATCGTTCTTACGGCATTTTCTGGATGCCGTATCAGGAATTGTCCTCGGCGTTCGATCTGTATGGCGCGTTCAATGATGTGTCTCTCACGCTGGCACCCGGCGCGAGCGAAGGCTCGGTCATCGCGGCGCTGGACAATCTGCTCGGACAGTACGGTGGACGCGGTGCCTACGGTCGTGACACCCATCCCTCACACGTTCGCGTGTCGGATGAAATTCGCATGTTAGCCACGTTGGCGATTGGCTTTCCGTTGGTGTTTCTGGGTGTGGCTGCGTTCATGACCAATGCGGTGCTATCGCGGCTATTGTCGCTGCAGCGCGAACAGATCGCCATCCTCAAGGCGTTCGGTTTCAGCAATCGGCAGATTGTCTTCCACTACCTGAAATTTGCCTTCGCCATGGTGGCGGTGGGCACGGTATTGGGCGCGGTCGGCGGCATCGCGCTCGGCCATCGGCTGGTCGATCTGTACCACGTCTTCTATCGGTTTCCGTCGCTGAATTTTCAGCTCGATGGGTCCGCGCTGTTGCTGGCATTTGTCGTCAGCACGCTCGCCGCGGTCGCAGGTGTTTATTCGTCGGTACGGCGCGCCGCACAGTTGCCGCCAGCAGAGGCGATGCGTCCCGAGCCGCCTGCCAGCTATCGCCCGTCGCTGATCGAACGAACCGGCGCCGGGGCATTCTTCTCGCACTCGTTTCGGATCGCCATGCGCAATCTGGAACGCAAGCCCCTGCAGGCCGGGCTCACCATCGCCGGCCTGGCACTCGCCACCGGCATTTTGATCGTGCCCAGTACCCTGCGCGACAGTGTCGCTGAAATCCTCGACTTTCAATGGGATGTCGTACAGCGGCAAGACATCACCGCCGGCCTGATCGAGCCGACCAGCGCGGAGGCACTGAATCACCTACGCCAGCTTCCGGGCGTGGTGGCGGCCGAGTCATTTCGCAGTGCCTTCGTCAAGATTCATTTTGGTCAGCGCCATCGGCAGCTCGGCATTCTGGGGCTACCGGCAGCAGGTCTGCACAACCGGGTTATCGGCGCGGGCCACAAACAAATCGCGCTCGATTCGGGTGGGATGGTGATCTCGACCAAGCTCGCCGAGATTTTGGGTGCGAACATTGGGGATCAACTGCAAATTGAATCGCTGGAAGGAAAGAAGACCCTGCGGCCAGTGATGCTGATCGGCATGTCCGAGGACTTCGCGGGTCTGTCCGCCTACATGGAATTGCGCGCCTTGAACCGATTGCTGGGAGAAGGCGACGTGATCAGCGGGGCGAGCTTCGCCGTTGAGGCAACACAGCGTGGCGACTTTCTGCGGGCACTGAGAAATACGCCGCGCATCGGCACGGTTGTGATCAAGGACGCATTGCGCGAGAGCTTTCGGAAGACCACTGCTGCGAGCATCAACTTGCTGCAGAGCATATATTTGGTGTTGGCCACGGTGGTGGCTTTTGGCGTGGTCTACAACAACGCGCAGATCTCGCTCGCCGAGCGCGCGCGCGAACTCGCCACACTGCGCGTGATCGGTTTTTCGCGGCGCGAGGTCGGTGCGGTGCTGATCATCGAGCTGGTGACGCTCGCGCTGGTCGCGGTGCCGCTCGGCCTGCTGCTGGGTACTTTTTTCTCGATTGTCCTCCTGCATCAGGCGAATACCGAGAGCGTACGACTGCCGATTATCTTCACCACCCAGAACTACGCGCTGGCCGCGCTCATCGTCACCATTGCGTCAAGTGCCTCCGCGTTGCTGGTATTGCGCAAGCTCAACCAACTCAACCTCATCGGCGCGTTGCGTGCGCCGGAATAACATACTGGCTCGACTCATGACACCTAATCCTAATCCCATACAAGCATCCCGTCCTGCGGCCACCGCTACCACCGCAGCAGCGCACCGTCCAAGGCGCTGGCTGCCCTATGCCGGGGCGCTGCTGCTACTGGGGTTGGTGGTCGCTGGCCTGTGGCCAACGGCAACCCCGATCGAGACGGTACGCGCCGTCGTCGGGCCGCTGCGAACGAGCATCACCGAAGAAGGCAAGACGCGGATCAGGAATCGATTCATGGTGTCTGCACCGGTTGCCGGCCACTTGCGTCGGATCGTGCTCAAGGCGGGCGACCGCGTCGAAGCCGGCCGCACCGTGCTCGCCTTCGTTGACCCGATCTCGTCGGCGATGCTCGACGCACGCGGCCACGCCACGGCCACCGCACGCCGCGACTCGGCAGTGGCCAATCTGGAGCGTGTACGCGCAGCGCACGCGTTTGCCGAGACCGACCTGAAGCGTGTCGAGAAGCTATTCGCGGGAAAAATGGTTACCCTGCGCGAGATCGAATCGGCCAAGCTTAGCGAATCGTCGGCTTCCAGAGAGAAGGCGGCAGCGGAAAGTGCGCTGCGCCAGACAGACGCCGAACTCGCCGAATTCGCGCCAAGCGCGCAATCGGCACCGAGGACGGGGCGGGCGACTACGCAGATCGTGGCGCCGGTCAGCGGGCGCGTGCTGCGCGTGATGGAGGAGAGCACGCGCGTGGTCGTTGCCGGCACGCCGCTGATTGAAATTGGCAATCCGTCGGATATCGAAGCCGTGATTTCAGTGCTTTCACGCGATGGCGCGATGATTGCGCCGGGCACGGCAGTGGAACTTGAACAATGGGGCGGCGGCAAGCCGCTAGCGGCGCGCGTGCGATTCGTCGAGCCTGCGGCTTTCACGAAAATTTCTGCGCTTGGCGTGGAAGAGCAGCGAGTGAACGTGGTGGCCGATATCCTCGCACCGGCTGAGGCGCGTCAAAGCCTCGGTGACAATTTCCGGGTCGAGGGACGCATCATCACGTGGCAGACTGAAAGAACCATTAAAGTGCCCTCGGGTGCGCTGTTCCGGCGTGGAGAAGGATGGGCTGTATTTGTCGTGGAGGGCGGCCGCGCCCGCCTCAAATCCGTTGTTGTGGGGCCCAGTTCCGGGCCAGAAACGCAGGTGCTCGAAGGGCTGGCCGAAGGCGCCGAAGTGATCGTCTATCCGGGAGAGCGCGTGCATGATGGCGAACGCGTCAGGCCGATCAAGGTGTCGGCTTCATAGCGGCAGTGTGATGAGGTTGCGTTGAGGGCGCGAACAATAACAACAGTCGGTTCTTGAACGCGGGGGTTGCGACAGATGCTCCCACCGCCGTTTGAATCGCACCTATGCGAGGCCGCAGTGCAACTGCATCAATTGCCGCGTAGTAAACTGAATCACTCGTAGGACGCAATGGATACACAATTAGTCTGTCACGATGCAGAAATCATGAGCGGTGCCTTGTGTTTTTTTCCGGCACGCGGGTTCCTGTTCAAAACCTTTTCGACTACCTCGAAGGCAGTTCGTCGATAGAGGATTTTTTGGAAGATTTTCCGTCCGTTCAACGGGCAAAGGCAGTTGCCGTACTTGAAGTTGCGAGAGAGTGCGTGTAGCGCGGGGTCGCGTCTTGCCTTTTGCCTTGACCGATTGGTTCGTCCTTTTGGGACGAAATGCCCCGTGGCTTGAGCGCCATTCGGCGCGGTGTTTCAGAATCAAAGGGGTGTGTGCCGAGAAGTCCCCGCTGCGCAGTTAGCGGCGGAGACATGCTGTAACTGAGATGGTGGTAGGTCCACCGCTTTCGATTAGCGCGCCTTTGCGCAGAGCGGTTTGATATGGTCAACAACGTAACCCGGACACGCTCCGCGCTTGTTTCCGTTCGCGGGGCATGGGTTCTCACGCTTGAATTCATTTACTGCCGACTTACTACGGTTAGCGTCCTTGGCGTCCGCGAGAAGTGGCGAGAAGGAAACCAAAAGCGCACACGAAAGCCAAAGGACAAGTTTCATTTCGTGAACGTCTTGTGCTCTCAGCAGAACTTCGGCTTAGCGTTCAAACTCGCTGTAGGCCATGTGGCACTTGCAGTCCATTGCAGCCATTGCTGCATCATCGAGTGCGTTCTTGGCGCGCCGAGCATAGTTCTTTGCGGATTCAAAGTCAGTTTCGTTTGCGGCCCGTCTGAGTTTTGTACGGGCATCATCAACGGAGTAAGAGAGGATGCTGCAATTACTTGCGTGGGCGGTTGGGGTAATTGCCAGCATTGCTAACAACAGCACAGCTGTGGTAACTGTCACACCAGCATTTCTCATTGTTCGTGTCTTCTCGCGGCCTAACGAGGGTGTAGAAAAAGTTCCCGAAAAACTGAATGGGGCATATATGGGGGTACGTTCACCATTCCCGCGTGGCAGATCGTGGCGTGTACGCGATTCTGAAGGGTCGAATTGAGCACCGAAATTCGAGGATTTTTCAAGTGGGGTTTTCCTACAGCTTCAACGCCT
>JBCKPM010000059.1:0-11019 GCA_038901675.1 Usitatibacteraceae bacterium
CATTGGATACATCCGGTGATAAAGGGGCCAAGTATGTTGGTTTATTTGCAGCATCCTTTATTGACGCGCCCATTACCCAACACTCCGCGTTGTCCACGAACACTAGTCGATCATGGACTGCCGAGGTACTGCGGACCTCAATTGGCGTGGCAAATTGTGCGATGTACTTGGCAGCGGCTGACTTAACGCTTGCGCTGTATCGACCACAAAGTATCCGTACTGGTACCGATGGCGAAGTGGGAGACAAATAAGCGTCAAAGATCTGATCGTCCATGTAGGGATCGATAACGAAGAGCGTAGTGTTTGCGGATGAAATGACCGAGCGCAGGGCGACAAAGAAATCGTAAACAGTGCCGGGTCCAAATGCTTGGTCTTGGCTCGCAGGTAACGACTGTTCTAAGGCAGAAATTGCCCGATGCATTGTTCCCATAACCGTCGCATAGTTGTAATCGCGATTCGTGCCTCCAGCAAGAAAATCGCAGGCTGAATTGAACGACATGGATTGCATCGGGTGCCAAATTTGAACTAGAGCTGCCGCTTTGGCGAGCCACGCAATGCGTTCCGCGTCAAATTGCCCGCGCCCTCGCATCTCGGGCGCTGAAGCCATGTGACTTCGCAGCTTCGCAAGTAAAGTGTGCGGATCCATGTCTGTGCAATCTAACGTGTTGTTGAGCCGCGCCGACCACCGAACAAACCGAAGGCGCGCGGCGTTTCACGGCGTCGGCTCGAACTAAATGTTAGAACTCTCATGTCCAGCAATTCCATCTTTAATAAACTGCTCCATTTTATTGTTGCCTTCAGCAGCCAAACCATGTTGCTGCATGTCTGCGTACCAATTGACCAGAGCCTGCTTCATCCAGGCCGGATCCTTCTTCCAAACTGGCCCAACATGCTTAATCCAGAGTTCAATTTCCTTTTCCGTTACTCGAGAACCCTTGGCAATAATTTGTGCCGTTTGAACGAGTGTTTTTGCCAGTGACTCGTCTATTACTTCCTTGGGTTGGAACCAGTGTGCCTTTCCTAGGCAGTCGGTATAAAAGCCAAGTTGTTTGAGCTGATCGAGGATGTACGGATGCTCTGAGTCATCATGAAATATCGGCTTTAAATCGTCGAGCTTGCGCGCGCCGTTAGCGGCAAGTTGCGGAAGAATCCACGCCACGTTTTTCTTAGTGTGGGATCGGTAGTTTCTCCACTCGTCTAACGTTTCTTCCTCGGTTGTGGCAAGCGCAAGAGCGCGCAAGATAGAAACCTTACCGGCCTCCTCAATTGACAGGATGGCTAATGATGCGGCGGTAGGGTTTCGTCCCGCTTCCAATAGGAGTAGAGCATCTTCCACGAGCCGCTTGGCGTTTTCCGAAGCAGCGTTCATACCAGCAGCTACTTGTGCGGCATTCAACTTACCGCGATACGCATCAAGCTTCTTCTTCATGTAGCTGAACCTAGAGTTCTAACGATCGCGTTTAGCGGGCGACGAGGAGCGTCGCGACGAGGGCACCCGGCAGCAGCGCTGACGGGCGCTCCGCTCGAACGCGCGGTTAGACCTTTCTTTCATTGATACGCGTTTGAGCCTGTTCAATGGCTTCTTTGGAGAAGGTGCCACGATGACGGAGCACCACCGCCTCGAATGTAAAGTCTTCAAGCCCTGCTTTCATAAGCGTCGCATAACCCTCGGTCGAGGTTTTTCGCTTCACAATGGCTTCTACCGTCGCGAGAATGCCCTTGCGTTTAATGCTCTGCCAGGTGCGACTGGCGTGTGCTTTTCGACCGGTCGCCTGGGAACGGGCCTCCTCGAAGGCGTATACGGCTTTAAGGGCCTCGCGTTCGGCATCGCTCTTGGCACCGTACTGAGCCGCACGGAGCTCAACTGCACGACGCCGCGCTTCCTTCGCGAGCTCGGGATGCGTTTTTTGCACATTCGTGGCAAAGCTCTCGCAATCTTCCGGCGTCTTCAGTCGAAGTACTTTCGGATCCGTCACAGTCGTTCCTTGAAAGGCCCAACGAATAGCGTTTATCTGTCGCGCCACCGAAGCTACCACAAGGCGCGATGCTCGCCGCGACAGATAAACCCCGTTGGACTAAACCCTCTGCGAGGTGGTCGCTATGGGGATTGTAAACGTCGCCACGGTTGGTACGCTACTGCAAGCCTTAAACCGCCTGTCCCGTGCCAGACACGATCTCCAGCAACTCGTGCTCAACAAATAAGCAGGTGATTGAACACCCTGGTCAATTTTCGTCCGGCACAACCCTCAAAAACTGGTCAATTTTCATCCGGCGTCAACAGGCTACCTCAAACTACCAAGGCCACACCCCAATAATTGTAGGTAAGCGGTCGCGGGCCGGGCAGATACATGGTCTGCATATTCTCGCAGTGGAATCCGGCTTCACTCAAAAGCGCCGGGACATCGCGGTTGAGGTGGCAGCCTCCGGCAATTTTCTTCCAGACCGGTTGCAGGCGGTTCTGCCAGCGGCGCACGCTGGCGTCCGGCGCGCGGCCATGTTCGCAGAAAATGAGCTTGCCATCCGGAGCGAGCACGCGCCGCATTTCCTTCAGTGCGGCGACGGGATCGGGGATGCTGCATAACGTATAGGTGATCACCACCGAATCGAAGCTCGCATCTGGCAGCGGAATTTTTTCCGCCGAGAGGCCGACAAGTTCGACATTGAGCCCGGCACGGCGAATGCGCTTCAACGCTAGACGGTGCATCTGCATCGCGGGGTCGAGGCCGATGATTTTCCCCACTTTGGACTTGTCGTAATACGCCATATTCAGGCCGGTGCCGATGCCGATTTCCAACACGCGTCCTGTGGCCAATGGCACCACTTTCTCGCGCTGTCGGCGCACCGGTTTCACCCCGCAGGCGAAGTCAAGCAGAGTGGGAAGGATGTGTCGGTCGTACCAGTTATCGCTCATTTGTTTTCCTTGGAGTGAATGCTGCGCTCGATCACGCGTCGTATTTCGAACGCTTCGTACTCGCCTGAACAAAGTGCTTGCTGAACGTCGATGATGAGCAGGGCAGTGGTCATTGGGTTTGAAGCCTAACGAATAGCGTTTATCTGTCGCGCCCTCGAAGCCACCACAAGGCGCGATACTCGCCGCGACAGATAAACCCGGTTGGACTAAACCGCCGACGAGGTGGTCGCTATGGGAATAGTAATCGCGTCGCCACGGTTGGCGAGTAGCGATTCGATGCGACTTTTGCACGCATTTGACGCCAGCGGCACGTTAAAGCGCATCGCGGTGATCGAGCGACCGGACGTGATCGAGAAGATACTGACGCATCTGGGGCTCAGTGCGCAGTCGCCGCCGATCGCACCGGCGCGGCGGGTGGAATTGTTTGAGGCGGCTTGAGAGAAACGCGGGCGTTTTACCGGCTGCGGCGGGATGGCTCGGGCTGTGGTGAAGAAGCGGCTCAATGGCCGAGGAAAATCACGCGCTTATGGGAATTTTGGCGCACAATTTCGCGGTAAGCGGCGGCGTGTGCGGCGGTTTAGGCCGAAATAACTGCAATTGACCGTGCGCGGTGGCGCAGATGTATCGGTGGTTAGGCAAAAAATAGCGTTTGAAATTCCTATACCCCAACATCTCGCCCCTCTTCGGAGCGTCTCGCCGCCGCGTCGCTACGCTAAAAACGCTCTGCATTCTCTGACTCAGCGCACATCACGAGGTGTCGGCCTGCCCAACACAGGCAAGCGCTAGGGCTGTCGTCTTGGCACCGTAAGCATGCTCTTCACGTCAGTCCCTGGCGCTCATCCACATTCTTACTGCTTGTCGAGCCAGATCATGTTATTGACTTTGATGCCCTGCGCATCGATGCCCGTTTGTGTCGCTGCGAACGACTTGCCGTCGGCCGCTTTCGCGACCTGCGTCGTGATCATCACCTTGCCGCCCTTCTTGCCGACCAAGGTTCAGTGGTTCGCGTCGGCACCCTTGGTGTACGACAGGGTGTCGGCGTTGGGATTGCCTTTTACAGGATTGTCCTTGCCGTCGAACATGTAGGTGACTTCGGAGCGACTCGCGGCGCCTGTGGCGGGTACGGTGTCGATGACCGTTTTGAACGAACCCTTGCTCGCGGCCGTTGTGGTAACCGTGGAGCTCGTGGGAGCGGCACCCGAGAACTTTGATTTCGCGGGGTTCATTTTCCAGACGCCGACCGGGTTCTGGGCGAATGCGTTCTGAGCAAACGCGACGGCACAAACGAGAGCGACGACGGCGGCGACGACGGATCGAATACGCATTGGGGGTCTCCTAGGTTTGAGAGATGAGGCCGGAGTGTACACCAGTCGACTCGATCCGCTCGCTCAGGGCACGCTCTTATTGCGCAGACGGCTCAAGCTGGCGGCCGCGTCGAAGTGTCAGATGAGGCGCAGCCTGATTGCCGCGTGTTGCCCGCTATGCCGACTTCGCCGGCCGTAGTGCAGACGGCGTAACCATCTGATGTTAAAGCACCTACGCCCCCGTGCTCGCACCACGCGCCTGGTGCAAGTGCCGCCCGCTACCAACGTCGCCGCCCCGAACAAACGCTGCTCTACCGCGCCGTGCAGCAGCACGCACGCACATTCACGGCGCAGTGCGAAGCCGTCGGTACGCACCTGCTGCGGTTTGTCACCGACGAGTTCGACGCCTGCTTCAACGAATGTGGCGACACCCGCCAAAGTTCATTTGACCATCGTTCCCACTCCGGACTCCCGCATCTCGCGGACTACCGCCCTCGCAATTTCGCTGGCATCCGACAGCGTGGCGAGCTGTGGTGCCGCCAGCCCTCGAATGATCTCCCCCTGGCGCGGACTCTCCACCTGCCCATAGCTCAGAAAAGTCGTCAGCACCTTGTCGTGCCCCAGATTCTGGCTCCACGCCTTAAACGCCTCGGGGGTCTTGCAGACAGACTGACCGAGCCGGACGAGGGTGTTCCTGAAGCTATGCGGGTTGAAGTAGGGCAAGCCGGCACTGGTGAAGGCGTCGTGAAAGATCGTGCGAATTCGCGCCGCGCTGCTCCAGTGCGCCCGTTCCAGCCCGACCGCTTCAAACTGGCGAGATGGCCCCAACGCAATGCGCGTCGCCGGGAAGAGCGGATCGTCATTGCCCCAGAGCATTTCCTCCCGCAGATACGCCACCCACTCAGCCACGATCCGGCGAATCTCGTCGCCTACGGGAAAGAAGAATGTGGTGAAGGTCTTGCTGAATTTGGTCTGGACTTCGCGGGCATCCTGCTCGACGCAGCCCGCGGCGAGGTTGACGTGCTTCAGCTTCATCGAGGCAATGGCGCTGTCCCGTGCGCCGGTCAGCAGCGTGAACGCGATGAGGGCGCGGGCGCGGCGCTGGATCGCGCTTTCGGCCGACATCATGGCGATGACGTGCTTCACCTGTTCCACGGTCGACCCCACCTGTTCGCGCCTGGCTGTCGCAACGCGCACGTCCCCGGCTGAGATATTGAAGTATTCGGTGTCCGCATAAGTGAACTGCGACTTGTAGCCCGGCTGCCCGGCAAGCCAGAAGAAGAGCTTTTTCAAGCTGTTCAGCGTGCAATGGAGGGTGGCCTTGCTCAGCGTGTCGCCAGATCGCTGCGCCCGCTGCTCGGCCAGGTAATTCTTGAATGCTATCGCCTGCCGGTGGTGAAATGACCTGAAATCGCGGAACTTGCTGTAGACCTCGAATCGATGAATTGCCGCGGCCACGGCATCCACTGTCGGTTCGCTGTGGCGCTTGGCTTCCTTCAGATAGGCGATGTTGCCGCCGACGCCAAATTGACCCAGGCTGCCGATTGAAGACTGACCCATATCAAACCTCAATAACCCCAATACTACCAGTGGTTCACAAGCCCAATGCCTAGGTCAGTTTTGAATCGGCGCAGCGCCTCAAAGTGGGTCAATTTGGCATCGGCGGCAACAGTACATTCCCCGTTCCAGAAAATGACATAACGCAGAATTGTTGTGAAGTGTGGTGCAGTCGTTCCGCTGAAGCTCCACTTTGTGCCCCACACCGCTGCCCTGACGGGTTCCCAAAAAATGCGCTATGTCAAATTCTTCCACTGGAGAGCGGTCGCACAGCCGTCGGCGCTTCCCGGTCGCTGACGCGCCCTACGCACCGCCGTCTGCACGCCCTTGTAGTGTGCCTGCACCGTGGCATTAGTCAGGCGCTGTGCGC
The DNA here is from genome assembly GCA_038901675.1 of Usitatibacteraceae bacterium. Taxonomy (GTDB): domain Bacteria; phylum Pseudomonadota; class Gammaproteobacteria; order Burkholderiales; family Usitatibacteraceae; genus UKL13-2. The sequence continues at coordinate 6,143 of JBCKPM010000059.1, forward strand.
TTCGTTTTAGTCAGTGGTCTGTGGCCAGTATCTTGTGTGGTTCCCCGCCCGCCCAGCGGTCAGGCTGCGGTGGCTCGCACTGCGTTGCTCGTTCCCGCCTTGGCAGCCCCGTGCCCGTCCGCCCCAGCGCTCAGGGTTTGATTCTGCTGTCGAAGCAGTTTACCGAGAGAGCGAAGCATTGCGCGGGTCGCCCCCTTGTAAGAGTTGCGACTGACTTTCGCCTTCCCTTCCAGTGACTGCGGCCCTGTTGACCGATTCCACGGTTTCCAATTGCGGATAAGTACCGATTGCCTCACCCGTCTTTGTAGTGTCCATCCGTTCGCCATGTTGCACCTCCAATAGTTTGTTCTGCTTGTTTTCGATTTCACGCACCTGCGAAGGCACTCCGTTATTAACCTGCTGTGGGCCGTTGCTGATGTTCGCCTGCCGCGCATAGACAACCGGTGGATTCTTGATCGCCGCCAACACCTCAATGGTGCGAACGCACTGTGCTTGTGCTTTCAATGCCAGTCGTAGAAGAGTTTCAAATTGCAGCAGATGCTCATGCCTTTCGGCACGTTGGGCCAAGAAGTTGAAGATAGCATCCAAGGCGTGGGCTTGCGTCAGTAACATTGCCTCTGGGCGTGTCAGGTCGCCTCCGCTCACTGCGGTGGTCTGCTTCATCAGTTCGGCAGTCAACGCCGCCAGATCGAGACCTTTGCTCTGGTTGTAAGCTTGCACCGTACCCGCTGATTGGGTGATCGGGTGCAGAAAGACCTGCGCGATGAGCGCGTCATCGGCTGGGTCGAGGCGAACGGCGACGGTGTTCACCGTACGCTTCTTCCTGCTCACTGTAGCGTCACCCGCGTGGTGTGCTTCTCGATCAGTTCCAGCAGGGCGAAGGCGTCATAACGTGACTTTGGAATGCGAAGCTCGCATGTTCCCTTGCCCCGGATCGCCAGCGTCAGAATCACCGCGTCAGGCTCAACCTCGTCATGGCTTTGCATTGCATAGATCAAGCCGGGCTCGGCTTTGAGTTTGGCGACCATTTTCGCGGTGCGCTCATCGGCGGGCGTTACCGTTTTAGCTTTGGCAGAAATTCCGCGCAAACTTCGTCCGCTTTGGTGTGTGTTGTCATCGTGCCGCCTTGCCAGATCGCGGTAGCAGGCCAGCGCCGCCGGTAGGTCGGATTGCGCGATCTCCCTTATCAACGGGTATTCGTCCGCCGGGATATTGTATGCAGGGGCAACGATTGCCAGCAGCCGCTCAAGCTCTCGCCATTGCAGTTCATTGATGATTTGGGGTTTACAGGATTTGATCGCCGTCCTCGCGTGGTCGGTCAGCGTCCCAATCGCCCGCACGTTGTTGTCGTCGGCCAATTCCAGCCGGATGCCCTGCCGCATGAATTGTTCAATCGCACGCATCAAATAATCTCCGATGGTTGGCTGATTTGCCCATTCATGCCATACGTGCCAAGGTTTTCCGGTTGGCATTCATTGGCACGAATGGCACGAATGACACCATTGCCGACTTTTGGTAACGACCAAATGCTTTTCTTTTCCTTGCCGAAGCCGCTCATGGTGACGGTAATGCCCAATTTTTCCCGCGCCCGCTGCACGGTTCTTTCGGCGAATCCGTTCTCTCGCGCCAGTTTCACAATGGTACGTTTATCAAGTTGCCCGCCTTCATCGGCAATCAGGTCTTGCAGCCATTGCGTCGTCTCAGATAGTTGATTGGGTTCACCGTCAACGGTTTCCGCCTCAGCCAGCAATTCCCTTGCCGCGCCCTCAATCGCATCGCACCAAAGCACGCGCGACGCGAACAGGCCAGGATGTGCCGGTACGTCGGTTTGCTCAAGATCGTATTCAAAGCCGCCACCATCCGGGCCGATGTTAGATTTGGCGCGGACTAGCCGCCGCTTTTGATCGCCATCCTTACCTTTCGCAGTTCCCCAGACAAGCCGCGCCAGCGCGCCGAAAGCGATTGAACCCGTTACCCGCTCTACTGGATCATGTCCCTGCGTGCCTTTGGAGTAGTGCGAAATGCCAAGCACGGCACAATCCAGCCTTGCCGCAAGTTCAACCAATGGCTGCAAGGCGCGCCGCGTTTCTGCATTCTTGTTGGAGTCTCCCGCAACAGCCGAAACAACAGGATCAACAATCAACAATCGAATGTCGCCAATGTCGGCGGCCTGTAGTGTCAACGTCACCATATCTTTTGACGGATCAAACGGGCGCGCCTCGTCTTGTACGACGGTGGCCGATACAAAGTGAATCCGCGTCATATCCGCGCCCATCGCCAATAGCCGGGGTGCAAGCGTGTCGCCCGGATCATCTTCGCCCGACCAAATGATGATATTGCCCGGCGAAGTGTGCGAGCCGTCAGGCCATCTGCCGCCAGTTGATAGCGTTGCGGCGACTGCCAGCGCAATCGTCGTCTTTCCGGTTCCGGGTGCGCCCGCCAATACATGAAACTTGCCACGGGCTAACCAACCATTCCAAAGCCAGCGCACGGCCTCTGGCTTGATTGCGTCGCCACGGATCAACACGATCCTGTCTGCGCAATTGCCACGCGCCTCTACATCCCGTTTTGCGCCACTAATTTCAACGTCATGCGGTATGGGCCTTGCCGCCGCGTCGATTGCGCGCTTTACGGCCTCCTTGCCGCAATGCGCAGCCATGTCGTTGAAGTCGCTAACACTCTCTGGCCTGTTTTCCCCGAAGTCAGGCCTTGCCAGCTTGCCGCCGACTGCCAGCGCCGCCTCGGTCGCCTTCGTTATTCCTGGATTGCCTTCGGTCGCCGCGTCATCATCAGCGCAGAGAATCAGGCGCATATCTGGAAACGTCGCACGCAGCGAGCGCACCACCGGCTCCAAGTTCCCGGCATTGAATGCGACCGCCACCGGATAGCCTGTTGCTTCGTGGATTGACGCGCCGGTTGCAAAGCCTTCGGCGATGCATAGCGCCGCCGCACCCTTCGGATTGCCGATACCGAAATAGCAGCCCTTCACCTTGCCGCCGGGCATGAATTGCTTGCCGCCGTCGGCGTCGATAAATTGCAATGAATGCAGTACGCCGCTTGCATCGCGCATCGGCAGCACCAGCCGGCCATCATGCAGCCGCGCGCCGTGCGCCTCGATACGCTTTTGGGTTAGGTACGGATGATCCGCCGGGGCGGGTTTCGCCGCTTCCCATATCGCTACCGCTTTGCTGGCAGCTTCGGCTTGTTTGTGCGCCTCGGCAGCTTGACGTTTGAATGCTTCGCGCTCACTCGCTGAAATAGGCTTTTCGCGCTTTGCCTGCCAGTCGTCGGAAAGGCCGGTGGAGTAGTCGCCGAATATGCCGCCCATGCCATCGGGAAACAGCTTGCACCATGCCGCCGTGTTGCGCTCGCCTTTGCCTTTGCCGGGGAACTTGTGAAACTTGCCCGACTCGATCCTATCCGGCGGAATCAGGCCGGCGGATCGGATCGCGTCGCGGAATTTGTCGATAGCGTCACGCATAGCACCCCAACTTTCGCTGCAGCCTTAGGGCTGCGAACTCCGCGCTTCGCAATACAACGTAGGGAAACGGGGCGTAGCCACCGGGTTCGCGCCTCTTGGCATGGTTTCGGCATTTCTTCTTACTGCTCACAGGCGCACGGCACGCGATGACTGCCGCCCTGGTTACGTGCATATCGGGCGGCTGCTGCATCCCACTCGCAGCTCCTGCAGCTTGTTGGCAACATGCTCACTGTGCAGCGCCGCGCTCGGACATCCAACGCCGCACGTCAGATACGCGCCAGGCAGTGACGCGCGCCGAAAGCTTCACGGGGGCCGGGAACTCGCCATTCTTGACCTTTGCCCAAAGAGTCGAACGGGAGAATGGGACCACGCGGAGCACCGCGGGCTGGCGCGCGTAGCCCTCCGAGGGTAATTCAGTCGTCTTTTGCATATCGCACTCCGCTGATAACTTCCGCTGCGAACCATTCGCAGCAGCGTGAGTGCAGCATAATCCTACTGACTGTTACTGGTTAATCTGGAGTCGCAGAAGCCTGGCTAAGACGATATTTCTCGCGGTTTACCATCGAGATCGCAAGGACAACTTGTCGCTTACTGTGCCCCTCAAGCAGTTCTGGTGCCTTTTTGTGCGCCTCGTCATAGCTTGACACGTTGGCTTTACGAACCCGCTCAAGGAAAGAGTTTTTCCGCTTCGCCTGAGCGGCGCGGCTCTGCCTTCCACGATAGAAGAGATCGAGCGCGACATACGGGAGGAACGCGATCGTCCAAGGATCCGGGCGAGTCTTGCGTATGTATTCGGCCGCGCTTGGCAAATTCCGCCAGTCAATAGCTTGCAGGATTTCTTCCGCCCCCTTGCGTGCTTTGTTGACCTCGTCGGCGGTTGCGAAGCGCCCGGGATCGAGTGCCGTAGTGTCGTGTTTAGAATCGAGAGACATGACCCGCCCCTTCACGCTTTCCCTTGCAATCGGAAGCCGAGCCAGCCGGGTAAAGGGTGTCCCGGTTTTCGCTGATCAGGCTAGGCGCGGCATATCGACTTTACGCTTAACGCTTGCGTCTGCGCCACTCCCACGGCGGCACTGGCTCCGGGTCAGCCCATAGGCCGCGCGTCTGCTCCTTCGCCTTGGCTTCCATCGGGTAAAGGCTCTGGTCTGTGGAATACTTGCGATAGACCCACGCCATGCCGGACTTGATCATCTCGGCATTGACGTCAATCTCGCCTTGATAAACCCTGCCGAGTGTCCGGCGGTAGCGGTCTGTCCCATGCTTGCGCATTTCGCGGAACGTGACCGCTGATTTCGCGTGATCGTGACCGATGCGGGGACGCTGCATGGGTACGGGTTAATGTTAGCTCAAACGGTCACGCTTTGGCGAAACGGCGGTCACGATGGCGCGAAATACG
>JBCKPM010000060.1:0-10897 GCA_038901675.1 Usitatibacteraceae bacterium
CGACCAGCACCACCGCACGGGCGCCGGCATCCGTCAGCTTCTGGTATTGCTTGATGAGCGTGGTGTCTCTAAAATTGAACCAGGCGATATCGACAATCTTCTGATTCTTGACCCCGAGCATGGTTTTCTCTGCCGCTGCCAGGTTGCTGCGCCCCCAGGAGTTGTTGAGCAACAGCAGGCCGACCTTGTCGAAGCCCCGCTGTTGCGCCGAGAGCAGCAACTTCGGCATGGCCAGGCCGTCTCGCAGCGACAGGCGGAAGACGTAGTTCGGCTGCATGCCGTTTTCGATGATCGGATCGGCCGCCGCCCAGGGCACCAGGTACGGCAGTTTCGCCTCCTTAATTGCCGGCAATTGCGCGAGGATCACCGGACTGAGGCGTCCGCCGAACACGGCAACCAGGTTGGGCATGGCCGCGAATTCGGCGGTGTTGACGAGGCTGCGCGCCGGTACCCCGCGAGTATCCTTGATCACCAGCTCAATCGGACGCCCGCCCAGCACGCCGCCGGCCGCATTGATTTCCGCGATCGCCGTGCGCAGACCCAGCTCGATGGCCTGCGTGGAGAAGTTGTTCTCGAAGCTGATCTCGCCGTCCAGACCGACCAGCACCGGCACCTTCTCTGCCGCCCGAGCCGTGACCACGCACAACAGCATGATCATGCACAGCGCAAAGCTGCGGAACATTTTTGGGAACAAGGTCATCATATTCTCCTATTGGTTTACGGGGACAACAATGGATGCCCGACTTAACGCAAGTGACGAGCTTACTGCATGATTCATGGATTACAAGGTTTACAAAGCAGATAGCCTCAATGTCCTTGGGATCGGGGAGCTGCACGTCATTGTTCGGCTTGGCAATGGTGGATGCCCCTACCTGTACAGCCAAATGCGCAGGAGCGAAACAAGCTGGTCGGTGTCCACCGGCTTGCTGACGTAGTCGGAGGCACCGGCCGCGATGCATTTCTCGCGGTCGCCCTTCATGGCCTTGGCGGTGAGCGCGATCATCGGCAGGGACTCGAACTGCTTCATCTGGCGAATCTGGCGCATGGTCTCGTAGCCGTCCATCCCCGGCATCATGATGTCCATCAGCACGATGTCCACGTCCGGGTTCCGGCCGAGCTCTTCGAGGGCGGCGCGGCCGTTCTCGGCCACGATCACGGCCATCTTGTGGTGTTCCAGTACCACGGTGAGGGCGAAGATGTTGCGCACGTCGTCGTCCACCACCAGCACCTTCTTGCCGGCTAGGCTGTCGGCGCTCAGGTAGAGCTTCTCCAGCATCTGGCGCCGCTCCTCGGGCAGTTTGGACACCACCCGGTGCAGGAACAGCGCCGTTTCGTCGAGCAGCCGCTCGGGTGTCCGCACCTCCTTGACGATGCCCTTGAGCGCCAGGGATTTCAGCCGCTCCTGCTCCTGCTGCGGCAGTTCGTCCATGCCGTAGACGATCACCGGCACGTCGCGCGTCAGATCAAGGCCCTGGATCGCCTCGAGCAGGTCGGCGACGGGGATGTCGGGCAGCTTGAGATCCAGCACGATGCAGTCGTAGCGCTTCTTCTTGAGCGCCGCGAGGGCGTCCTTGCCGCTGGCCACTGCTTTGATGCGCACGTCGCCGTTGCCAATAAGGTCGAGCACGTTGTTGCGATGCTGCTCGTCGCCGTCGGCGACAAGCAAGTCCTTCACCTCGCGCTCGGAGAATTTTTTCACGTCGGCCAGCGCCTTCTGCAGCGACTCGGCGGTGACCGGCTTGACCAGGTACTCGAAGGCACCGTAACGCAGGCCGCGCGGGCGGTTGTCCTCGGCAGAGATGATTTCCACCGGAATGTGCCGCGTGTCGGGGTTGCGCTTCAGGCGCTCGAGCACCACCCAGCCGTTCATGTCGGGCAGATGCAGATCGAGCGTGATGGCCGTGGGCTTGAACTCGCCGGCGAGTTTGAGCCCATCGTCGCCGCGTGCGGCGACGATGCCCTTGAAACCTTTGTCGCGCGCCGCCCGCAGCAGGATGTCGGCGAAGCGCGCGTCATCCTCAATGATGAGCAGCGTGCGCTCACCCGGCTTGATTGCCGCCCGGTCGTCCGCGACAGCGGGAGGCTGGGGGTTTGTTTCTTGGGGCATGCTTCCCTGCGGCGCCTCCTGGGCCGCAGCATCGGGCCTGGCCGCCTTCGGAGCGAAGGATTCCCCGTCCCGCTCCAGGCGCTGGCCACTGCCACTGCCGGGTTCTCCTCCCGGCGTGCCCCGACTATTCTGCCCGGATTCGGGCGCGCGCAGCGGGTTTTGTTGCGCTGCACCAATCTGTTGATAACTCCACCGACTATTCTGCCCGGATTCGGGCGCGCGCAGCGGGAGGTACAAGACGAACGTGCTGCCCTGGCCCGGCGCGCTTTCGACCAGATGCAACTCGCCGCCGAGCAGCCACGCGATCTCGCGCGAGATGGACAGCCCTAGGCCCGTGCCACCGTACTTCTTGGCGCTGCCGGTGTCGGCCTGTTGGAACGCTTCGAAAATGATCTTCTGCTTATCGGCCGGCAAGCCGATGCCGCTGTCGGCGACAAAGAAGCCAATCACCGTCTCGGCGCGGTTGAGCCCGTCATGATCCACGCTCCAGCCCGATTCCACCGGTGCTATGCGCACCGATACCTGACCCTTCTCGGTGAACTTGAAGGCGTTGGAGAGCAGGTTCTTCATTACCTGCTGCAAGCGCTGCGCGTCGGTGTAGAGGGATGGTGGCAGGCCCGGTGCGAGTTCCACGCCGAAGCCCAGGCTGTGGCTCTCCGCCACGTGGCGGAAGCCCCGTTCGACCTGTTCGTGGACGTTGGCGAACAACACGTCCTGAAGGTCCGGCGTCACGATGCCGGACTCGATCTTGGACAGGTCGAGGATATCGTTGATGAGCGTCAGCAGATCCTTGCCCGCCCCCTGGATGGTCTTGGCGTATTCGATCTGCTGCTCGCTCATGTTGTGCTCGGCGTTCTCGGCGAGCAGCTGCGCAAGGATGAGCAGGCTGTTGAGCGGTGTGCGCAACTCGTGCGACATGCTGGAGAGGAACTCCGACTTGTACTTGGAGGTGAGGGTCAACTGCTCGGCGCGCTCCTCCAGCGTCAGCTTGGCGGCCTCGATCTCGCGGTTCTTGTACTCGACCTCGACCTTCTGGTCTGCCAGCAGCTTGTTCTTTTCTTCCAGCTCCTCGTTGCTCTGGCGCAGTTCTTCCTGTTGGCTCTGCAGCTCCTCGGTGCGCTGCTGCACCCGCTCTTCGAGGCTGGCATTGAGGCGCAGGATTTCGTCTTGCGCCCGCCGGCGCTCGGTGACCTCCTCGGTCAGCGCAGTGGTGCGCTGCGCCGCTTCCGCTTCCGAGCGAACCAGCCTGAGCACCAGCGGGGTGAGCAGCCAACGCAGCAACAGCAGCGCGATGACAAGCACGCCAGCCAGCAGCGGAATCAGAAAGCGCAGTTGTTGCCACACTGGCGCAAACAATTCGGCCCTGTCCATTTTCAGCACCATCCCCAGCCCGAGATCGCCAACCGGCGCGTAAGCCGCCACCACCTCTTGATGGCGATAATCGCGGACGCTAACAAACCCGGTTTTACCGGCCAAGGCATGTGCCATCGGCAGCGGATCGCCTTTAGTTGAGCGTTGGGATAGCGTGTTAACGCGCGGATTGAGGGCCATTGGAAAGCACTGCATTTTGAGGCCGAAGGGCGCGCACAGCGCCTGCTCTCCCGTTTTACCCAGACGACCCACATCCGTGAGCACGCCCATGGTGGCAGGCAGCGACGACTCCGTCATGACCTTGCCGACGACGCGCCCTTCCTTTTTTATTTCTACCACGGCACGCAATAACAGTTGCCCATCCCACAGTAGTTGCACATCTCCCGGAAAATTCTTAAGCGGCACCACCAGTTCGGGCTGCTGCGCAAAAACACCGGCACGGGTCAGCTCTTGCCCATCCTCGCCATACAACACAATGGCCGTGATTCCGCTCCGGAGAAAGGATCGAGCAAGCGCATTGAGTTTGTTCCGGGCAGCGGTGTTGTCCGCGCGCGCATCTACAAGTTGCAATTGATCGGTCATAAGAGGGCGAGTTGAAATGAGCACCGTGCTGTCAAAACGTGCTCCAATTTCAGTCTGGGTGAGTTGTACGCGACTTTGCAGGGACAACTGGAGGCTTTTACTCAGCAGCGCCTCGGCATGACGCTGCATGACAATAAAGACGGTTACACCAGCCAGCAGGGTGACGATAATCAGAATTATTCCCGCGATCAGAACAATTCGCGGTTGATGAATTTTTGGATGTGGCATGTTTTTCGGAGCCTTTCCGTGCTGAGAAACCAGTGCGGCCTCAAGTCTGAAGTGTAACAACCGATGGTGGCTTTACGGAGCGCACCTGGCTCGTGAGGTTCGAGGCCATGAAGTTCACGTTGTCGGTCAGGTCTTTCCAGGTGCCCGACACGCCCTTGACCTCGGCCTGGCCGCCGAGTTTGCCCTCGGTGCCGACCTCGAGCGCCACGCGCGTGACTTCGGAGGAGAAGGTACCGAGCTGCGTGACCATGGTGTTCACGTCTGCGCCGACTTGAGGAACTGGCCCTGCAGCTTGAGCTCGTCGATCAAGGGACTTGCTTCGAGTACCCGCATGAAGGCGCCCGGCGCGAGCATGCCCTTTTCCGGGTGCCGCCAGCGCACTAGCGCTTCGACCCCGACAATGCGCCGCGTCGCCAATTCCACCTTTGGCTGGAAAAAAGCGACAAGCTCGTCCTTGTGCAGTCCGGCTGCGATTTCCTGGAGCGAGATGTCGTGCGCGGTGGCGTGCGAGCGCCCCGCGCTGGTGGTCGGTGCCTGGTAATCCTCAAGCACGGCGGCCAGACGCTCGCTCGAAAGCGGTTTTTCCAGCATGCCAAGCACGGTGACGCCGTACGACGTCGCCATCGCGCCGACCGAGGCAACCAGCGACGCATCGAGCCCGCTCACTAGCACGACCGACATCGGCGCACCGATTTCTCCGACGTGTCGCATGAATTCCATGCCGTCCATGCCGGGCATGTTAAGGTCGGTGAGAATGATGTCAATCGGCTCGCCCAGATTCTGCAACACCGTCAGCGCCGCGTAACCGTCGGACGCCTCGTACACGTGCCGCGCGCCCATGTCCCCCAGCGATTGGGCAATCTCCCAACGTTGGAATCCGTGGTCTTCGACGACCAGAAATCGCAGATGTTCAATTTGCATATTTACGCTCTCTCGCCGGAAGGTGCTGTGTCCATTATTACGCTCACGCGCACGGGATAGTAAATCCTTATACCGGGTCGCCTTGATCGCGCTATGGTCGCCGGTGCGGAACGTCGAACGACATCAGCACACCTACCACCAGCGCCAGCCGTGCTTGTTGAAAAACCGCATCGCCGAGCGCATGAACATGCCCACGTGTTTTGCGCCCTTAGCCGCCGCGTGGCCGCCGGCGTGAACGATGCGGCAACCGATGACGCGATCAATGCGGCTCGTCGTGGCAATTCGCGCACTCAAATCAAAGTCTTCAAAGTACATGAAGAACGAGGTATCAAAGCCGCCCGATTGCCGCCACGCCTCACTGCGCATCAGCAGCCAGCAGCCAGACACGATGCGACAGTCGCTCAGTGCCGCATCAAATGACACCTCGCGATAGTCGTAGTGTGCGAGGGCGTTGGCGCAATGACGCTTCAGCCACGCCGGCGCGAATCCGCGCAACGCCAACGCGGTCACGGTTGGATATCGTTTGACGAGAAACTGCGGTTGGCCATCCGGAAACGTGGCTGTCGGCGTGACCGCGCCGCACGCGGCGTCGCGGTCAAGGTGGCGAATGGCGTTCGCAATGCTGTCTGGTGTCATCGCGACATCGGGGTTGAGCACCAACACGAAGTCGGCTGGTGACGATTGAAGCGCCAGATTGTTGCCGGCACCAAAGCCCAAGTTAGCGGGCGCGGCAACGTAGGCGTATTTGATCGACGACGGTGCAGGCACTGCCCACAGCGACTTGTCGATGATCGCTTTGATGTCGGTGGCGTCGGTTTGGTGCGCGCCGTTGTCGACGACCTGTACACGCGAAGTCGCGAGCAGATTTTGCTGCGTGGCGACTTCAATCGCCGCACGCAGGCTGTTAAGGGTTTTGGTAAGCCAGTCGAGGTCGGAGTGATAGACGACGACGCAAACATCGAGCGAACGTGACATGCGAAAAGGATATCACGGGGGTTGGTATTTCGATGGCCAGCCATCGCGCCGATGCGCGCATGCAACTGCGGGGCAATGGCTCGCATATAATTTTTCATGTTTCTTCCAACGCGGCGTGCGCGCCCCACCCTTTGAACCTTGCCCGCCCTAGCCTCGCTGGTTCGCCCCACCTGCGACTGAGCATCGTGACGCCCGCCTTCAACGCCGGCGCATTTTTGCCTACGCTGATGGCGTCGATGACGGCCGTGACCGAGCGCGACGATGTCGAATGGATACTGGTCGATGATGGGTCCACCGACAATACGGCGGCGTTGTTTGCCGAACTCGCGATGACGCATCCGAACTGTCGCCTCGTGCAGCAGTCGAATGGCGGTGTGGCTGCCGCACGCAACCGCGGCTTCGACGAGAGTCGCGGCGAGTATGTCTGGTTTGTCGATGCCGATGATGAGATCGTTGCCAATGCATTTGCGGCGCTCGACGTCGCCGCACACGATGGGTCTGATTTGATCGCGTTTCAGGCCGCACGCGTCGTCGCCGATGAGCCCGACGCGAAGATTTTCAGATGTCAGAAGCCAATCAATGCGGTCAGTGGAGAAGTGTGGGTATCGTTGCTCATCGCGCAAAAGGAGTGGCGGCATTTTCTGTGGCAATACTGGTATCGCCGACAATTTCTCATCGACCGTCAGATTCGCTTTGCGTCGGGCATTGTGCATGAGGACATCGGCGTCGTGACCGCGGCTGCGTTGCACGCCGCAAAGGTGCGCTACGTCGATCAAGTCGCGTATCGTTACCGCGTGAATCCGGAATCGCTGAGCAGCAGCCGTGACGGCAAACGCCTGATGACTAGAATTGAAAGTTACTTTGCGGTGATCGAACAACTGCGTGACATCAACCGACAGGCTCGCGTGGCGCCGGCGACGCGCCGCCAGCTGCGCGGCGAAGTGGTGGGACAGGCATTGCAGGTGTTTGAAGTCGCCAAGCAACTTGATGACCGGATCGCGCGCCATTACGTGATCGGCGAATGTCGCCGCCGCCGGTTTGCGCAGAGTCTGTTTGCCGACGTGACAAATTTCAAACGTTTCCGGCAAGCATTGACGATGTGGCTCAAGCAGATGGGTTATCTGCCGATGGGCCGCGTGAAAGGCGCAAGGTGAATTCGTCCACCAACCCCTCGCAGTCGGCGCACGGCCATCGTCTGTTCACGATTGCGGTCTGGCTGACGGCGCTGTCGCTGTTGGTGGCACCGTTTCGTTCGAGCGCCGGATTGCGTGCCGCCGCGCTGCTGGTGGCTGCCGCGATACTGCTGGTGCTATGGTGGCAGACCAAGGTGGCAACGATTCGCATGCCGCGCGGGAAATTCCTGCGTTCATCACTGGCAATTTGGCTGGTCACGGTGCTGGTCTACAGCCTGTTCAGCGCCGATCCACGTGTGAGTCTCGATAGCTGGCGCGGCAACGTGCTCACGCCAATGTTGGCGGCGCTGGTGTGCTATTCGTTGGCCCGTTCGGTGCACGAGGTCGGCGTGTGGCTCGCCGCGCTGTTGTGTGGTTTGTTAATACTCGCTGGCATGGTCGTGCTTGACCCGTTTCAACCCGTCACGGGATTACACGAGCCGCGCTATGTCAGTGTTGGTTGGCTTTCGACTTGGGTCGTGATGCTCGCGGCGCTGTTGCCGCTGGCGTGGCTGCTGCGCGTACCACGGGCGTTGGCGCTACGCAGTGCCGGAGCGATCGCAGCGGGTGCACTGCTGACGGCGGCGTGGTTTAGCGGAAATCGCATCGTGTGGCTGTGCTTTGGCGTGATGTTCCTGTTGTACATGGCCATGAATTTTCGTCAACTTGGCGGCAAGACCATCTCACACGTCGCGCTGATGGTCATTGGGGTGCTGGTTGCGGCGGTGATGTTCTATGCCTCATCGGCGATGCGCGCATCGCAATTTCCAACGGCCAACGTTGATGCGGTCAGCATTTTGCAACAGGATGATCGCCAGACCATCTGGAAGGCGGCGCTGAGCGCCATCGCCGAGCGACCGATCACCGGGCATGGGTACGCATTGGCGGCGTCACACGACGCACTCGTCAGACAGTTCAACGAGCCGGGGTTTCAGCGCATGTTTCGTCAGGCGCACAATGTGGTGCTCAACTACGCAATACAGATGGGCATCCCCGGGGCCGTCGCGCTGTTGCTGCTGTTCGCCGGACTCGTCCACGCGTTCTGGGTGCGACGCACCTCCTCCGCATTTGCGCGCGGCGTTGCGACTTGCGGGCTGATGCTACTGGCGGGTTTTTTTCTGCGCAACATGGCCGATGATTTTTTTCATCGCCACGGCGCGCTGCTGTTGGGCGCACTGATCGGCATGCTGCTGGCTGCGTGCGACTGGCAATCAGGCGCCGACGAATTGCATCCGGTGCAGACTCGCGTATAGGCCGTTGGCGGCGAGCAATTCGCGGTGCGTGCCGAGTTCGACAATCGTGCCGTTGTCGAGAACCGCGATGCGGCTGGCATTCTCGATAGTAGACAAGCGATGTGCGACCACAATCGTGGTGCGTCCGCGCATCAGCGTCTCGAGCGCATTCTGCACCGCGCGTTCAGATTCACTGTCGAGCGCCGAGGTCGCCTCATCGAGCAACAGAATCGGCGCGTCCTTCAGGAGTGCGCGGGCGATGGCGAGCCGTTGACGCTGCCCGCCGGAGAGTCGCGCGCCGTTTTCGCCGATGATGCTGTCGTATTGTTGCGGCATGGCCTCGATGAACTCACTACAGTTCGCGGCGCGCGCAGCGGCGATCACTTGCTCGCGGGTAACGTCGTGTTCTCGTCCATAGGCGATGTTCGCGGCCACCGTGTCATTGAACAGCACCACGTCCTGACTCACCAGTGCCACTTGCCGGCGCAGTTCGTGCAGACCGATATTACGCAAGGCGACGCCGTCGAGTTTGACCACGCCTGAGGTCGGCGTATAAAAGCGCGGCACCAGATTGACTAGGCTGGTCTTGCCGCCGCCGGATGGACCAATCAATGCAATGGTCTCACCCGGGTGGATGGTCAAGGTGACGTTGTTAAGCGCCGGTGCGGATTTGTTGGCGTAGTGCAGGCACACTTGATCAAAGCAAAGCTCGCCCTTGGCGCGGCCCAGCACGACCGTCCCGGAATCGACTTCGGGTGGTGTATCGATGAGCGCAAACACACTCTCGGCGGACGCCAGCCCGCGTTGAATTTGTTCGTTCACACTCGACAACGCCTTGATGGGCGTCATCAGCATGCCGGCGGCCGTGATGAAGCCGACAAATTCGGCCACGCCCATGCCGGTGCCGAGTGACCGGCTGGCGGCCAGATAGACGATGAATGCAATCGCGGCGGCGACGACGACATGGGTGAGCGGTGTGGCCGCGGCCGCCGCAGCGCACTGCTTCATGTTGAGTTGACGAATGCGGTTCGCGGCATTGTCAAAGCGTTTGCGCTCGTAGGCTTCTCCGCCGAAGATCTTGATGACCTTCAATCCGCGAATCGCTTCTTCCAGCACGTCGGTAATCGCGGCGTGCGCGAATTGGCCTTGACGGTTGATTTCGCGCAGACGCTTGCCGAAGGCGCGGATGACCAATGCCATGATCGGCACGGTCACGAACATGATGATCGTGAGCTTCCAATTGAGGATGAACAGCGTATAGAGCACCATCGCCAGCGTGGCGACGCCGCGCACCACCGAATTGAGCGCGGTGGTGGCTGAGGCTTGCAAACCAATCACATCGTTGGTTACTTTCGACATCAGTGTGCCGGTGGACAACGTGTCGAAGCCATCCATTGGCAGGCGCACGATTTTTTCGAACATCTGATTGCGAAGATCGAGCATCAGTTTGTTGCCGACCCATTGCATGCCGTAACCGGCGATGAAATGCGACAAACCACTCAGAGAGAAAATAATGACAATGCCGAGCGCGGCCAGTGCGGCGAAACGTTCATTGCCGTCAACGAACAGTTCGTTGATGACGCGGGTGAGGTAGAGCGCGACCGAGCCTTCGACAATGCCACCGATAGCCATGGCGAGCACTGCGCCGGCAAACGCCATGCGATAGGGCTTTACATGGCCGAGCAAACGGCGATACAGCGCGCCAGAGGACACGAGACGGGTGGGCGAAGTCGGGGTCATCGGGCTATTTTACGTGGCGTCGCGCATCGGTTGCGCCAGCAACTCACGATACAGCGCGACGTACTGTGCCGCCATGTTCTGCGGCGTCAACTCGACAACGCGCAATGCGGCGTTGATGCCCATCCGGTTATCGCCCAGCGCCGAGTCGAGCGCGGCACTGATGGCATCAGAAATGCCCGGCGTGTCAAGCGCATCGACGACAAACCCTTCGACGCCGTGGCTGATCAACTCGGCAGCACCCGAGCCAGCGCTGGTGACAATCGGCAGTCCACACGCCATCGCTTCAAGACAGGCATTGGGCAACGGATCGTAGAGCGTTGGCAACACGAATACATCGGCCGCGGCGTAGAACGGCGCGACATCGGCAACGCCCCCGACAAACGCGACGCGATCCGACAAACCGAGTTGATCGGCAAACATCTGAAAGCGGGCGAGATGCTTGTCGTGACCGACGACAATGCCACGAATGCTGGCGCGCGTGAGGTCACTATGGCCGGCCTGATCGGCAAGTCCCGTGAGAAAACCGATCAATCCTTTGCGCTCAAAACCCGAACCAACAAACAAGGCCA
>JBCKPM010000061.1:0-10406 GCA_038901675.1 Usitatibacteraceae bacterium
GCGATTCTGCGCATCCAGCCAGATGCGCCGCCGACTGTCCTGGACGTTCTTCTCGACGATCCCTTTCTCCCAGCCAGAGGCGACGTTGCAGAAGTCGGGGTCGAACAGGTAGTGCGCGCACATCACGGCAAAGCGTGCATTGACGACCCGACCACGGCCTTTCTTGACCTTGTCGACTGCGGTCTTCATGTTGTCGTAGATACCGCGCCGGGGAATGCCGCCCAGAGCGGTGAAGGACCGCGTGTGAGCATCGAAGAGCATTTCGTGGCCTTGACTGGGGTAGGCCACCAGCCAGAACGCACGACTGGCACACAGTTTGAGGTGTGACACCTGCATGCGCCGATAGATGCCGCCAACGACTAATCCTTCTTCGCTCCAGTCGAACTGAAACGCTTCACCCAACGCAAATTTCAGCGGTACGAAGGCGTGGAGTGCTTTGCCTGCCTTCCCGCGCCACTTGCGAACGAACGCGGTGAGCTGGCTGTAACCTCCAGCGTAGCCGTCTGACTTGATTTGTGCGAACAGTGCCTTGGCCGTGCGGCGGTTCTGCTTGGTACGGTGGCTATCAGCTTTGAGTGCTTGCTCCAGTGCTGCGTGAAATACCGTCAGCTTGCTGGGTACCTCACTCCGCCGATACTTCGGCGGCAACGCTTCCCGGGACGCTCTGACCCATCTGCGTATCGTGTTGCGCGATAAACCTGTGCGCTTCGTTATCTCATGCAGCGACAGTTTGTCGCGCACGTACATCCGTCGAATCTTGCCTATCATTTCCATGGTGAGCACCCTTTTTTCTCCTGCCTAAAAATTAGGCAGGGCAAGTAGAACACCTGGGTCAATATTGAATCGGCATAACCCCTATAAGTGGGTCAATTTTCGGTCAGCGACAACAAAAGCCCTCAAGCATGGTTAGTCGCTCTGGTAACTCTTCGAGCGGTTGAGAAACGGAAAAGCGCAATTTTCGGAATGCGCTTAGCGGCGTTCCGTTCTCTGACCTGCGAAAAAATCGATCCCACAAGTCGAACTCTGCGGGGGTGCGAAACTTTAGGCTTAGTGCGGCATTTTTCATTTGAGATCCTTTGTTGGGTCAAATCAGAAGGTGCGATTGAATCCTAAAGATGCGACAATGAATGTCGCATACCATTAGCACTGTCTGCGACGCGGCTTGTCGCAGACGGGGCTCAAACTGGAATCATCTATGACAACCAGCAGAGCATGCCGTGGAATATTCAGCCGCCAATCCAGAACACACTTCTATGCGCCTAACTGATCAAGACCTCCTAGCGCTTCTGCCTCGGTCACCAGAAAAGCGATCAACCACCGAAATTTTCGAGCGCCTAGCCCGCAGCGGACATGCGGTGACCGCGCGCTCCATTCAGCGGAGGCTGGTCAAGCTTTCCGGCAAATATCCGATTGTCAGTGACGAGCGCAGCAAGCCCTACGGTTGGTCAATCATGCGCGATGCACCACCAACGATTGGCGCAATCTCTCTGCAGGAGGCGATTGCTTTAAAGATGGGCCAGCGCTACCTGACAGAAGCTCTGCCGGTGGAAGTCGTCGATGACCTTCGCACCTATTTCGTATTGGCCGACGAAAAACTAAAGGAGTCGAAGCTGTACCGCGCCTGGATGGACCGCGTGAGGCTCATTTCCCCAGTGCAGCCACTTGTAAAGCCGCGAATCGCCCGAAGCATTCTCGTGGCTTGCTATGACGCGGTCCTTAAGGGACTTCGGCTTCAACTTAAGTATGAAAAGGGCGCCGGCACAATCAAGGAATACCAGGCCGACGCGCTCTCGATCGTCGTAAGAGGCCCAGTCACCTACCTATTGGTGAAGTTCGAATGGGCTGACGATGTTGCCTTGCTCGCCATGCACAGAATCCGCAGCGCCGTCGTAACGGAACAAAAAAATCTAGGCGCGCCAGATTTCGACCTTGATCGCTTTATTCAGACCGGCGCGTTTGGCTTCTTTCCTGAAGGCACTGAACTCCTGCGTGTACATATGTACGACGGAGCGGGAACCCACTTGCTGGAAACACCATTCTCTGCAGCACAGGAACTGAAAGAAGTTGCCGCCGGCGAGCATGTCCTTACCGTTCGCACGCAAATCACTCAACAACTCAAATGGTGGTTGCTTGGATTTGGAGAGCGAATCGAGGTGCTGGCACCCGCTTCGCTTCGCCGAGAATTCAAGGGCCGATTCCAAGCGGCTTCGCGGCGATACGAGGCTTGACGCCGAATCAAATTACGCCGCCAGCAGGAACCGCAGAACAATAATCATGGCGTGGGTATCTTGCGCGCAGTAATTTCGTAGTGCCGTTTCGAGTTCCTCTTTTCGCGATGAGGTCGTGGTAACTGCTATTGCCTCAAGGTAAGCCGCTTGTGCGGCAAGCCCGTCTCCCACTTCACCAAGGTCGGCGTAATTCAAGTCAGGAGCAATCGCGGGCAGCACCGACTTAATGGACCACGATCCCTGCATCGAGGGGTCATAGAAGTGATTGCGTGTTATTGGTAACAGGTCAACGATCCTGTTAGGGAGAGCCGTAAGCGCCTCGGATAGGTCAGAAAACCTATCGGCCAGCTCCCAAATGATTCGTTTCTCAAACGCTTGGTTGTATACGACAATCGGCCCGCTCTGACCAAGAGTGGCGAGCAGGGTTTCGGCAAACTTGCGCGATGGATCTTCCCCGCCTAGGTCAAGAAACATTTCATGTTGTAACGACCCATCGTCGGTTTCAATATGGCAGCTCCACTGAAACGGAATTTGCTGATAAGGCCTCGTGCCCGCCCAAATTGGTACAGCAAAGTTGATTGTTTCAAAATCCAAATAGTATTTGGTGCCGGTGAACAGCGCCTTTTCCTGCTCCGATAGTGGGTCGAGGAACGTTTGGTTATTTAGCGTGGCCTCGTAAACACGGCGTTGTTTCTCAGAAAGATCGCCAATTGGTAAGTGCCGCATATCCGTGAAGCCGGCGGCTTCGTATCGGGCGACTTTCGTATGATGGATGCGAGGTAGCCAACTGATCGGAAATTCGACAGGTGCAACCGTACTTGCACAGTGGTTCATGAAGCCACAGGGATACGGGTCTGTGCAGTGGTGGCCGACCGCTACCTCGGGCTCCGCGCCATTCGCTACGGCCATTGCGCTTGCAAGCCACGTCGGCACTTCGCTGAGAAGCGGCTGGAGTTGCTCATCAACGGGTTCGGACCTGAAAAGCCCAGCGTAATTACCTTGACCAGAATATGTCCAAGCACTATCGATGACTTGTACGGAACAGCCATTGGTAGGTAGACCGGAATTTTTGACAACCCAGAGCTGAACTGCGGCGTCTTCTAGGTGCTGCGGCTTCACCGAGGTTGACGACTTCACTTCAACGATCTGCCACCCATCGCGGTTTGGAATCAGCAGGTCTGCCCGAATAAGAATGCCGGCAAACTCAAACGTTGCTTCGAATAAGACCTGCGGCTCCTTTGATCGAATACAGTCTTGTGTCTCCCGTAGCGCGAATCCGAGATTGTTGTCTGGCGCAATCAAATAGCCCTCTGGGAACTGCTTGCGGGCGAGGTCGCCGACTAGATTACCTGTATCAAACCGCCGCTGTTCCGCAATCTCAACAGTCTTAAGCTCTGGCTTGTGGACCTCTAGCCATAGCCGCTTAGGACATTGTCTGAACGCCAGCAATCGAGATTTAGATAGTCTGATCTGCATTTAATTGCGTAATTTTCTTACTGGGGTTCGACCACTGCCTCAATCCTGCCAAAAGGCTGCTGCGCACTCCAAGCGGGCAGCCCTCAACGTGATGTTCGCATGGCCAACAACTTAGACCTTTCGGTAACTGTCTGCGTGCGACAGTTTGCGTCGCAAGCGCATGGAAACATCTAGCCCCATGAACACTTCAAATAAACGACGCAGTTTACTAACCGCCTTGCTCGCAGGGTCCGCCTCATTTCTAGCCAGAAAGTCGTCTGCGGGTGTAATCAGTCTTGTCGAGTCATTCCCCGCAAAATCTCCACAATCCGTGCGCAGCGGCAGCGCTTTTCCGACCACCATTGCCCAACCATGTCCGTACTATGATCGCTTGCTGGTCGTTACTTTGGAAGAGCAGCCTGCGGGGAATACTCTTGGCGAGATGCTATGGTTGCTAGACAAAGGCAAGCTACCCATCAGAGAGTTTGAAGGAGGATGGTGGAACTTCGATTTTGCCATAGTAGATGAGCGCTTTCTGAATAGCGATCTGGGTACATATTCGCTGAATCGGTACGGGAATAATTGCGGCTCAATGCACACCAACATACTGCTGGTACTCAGCGACCCTTTGGGTGAGATTACAATTACTGACGAAGAAATGGAGGCTTTCCTTTGCGATCAACTCATACTTGCGACGCGATTCGGTGCGGCTGTGACGGCGGCAGACATCAAGCTACGCGTGGTGCTGATACGAAATCCCGTCTCAAGAGCTCGGCACTTCGTTGATCGTTGCTTGATGCAGATTGCGAATGAAGCTTACTTAGAAGGGCCACCAATCACAATCGAGTGTCGGACAGCCTTTGAACGCAGCGAAACCGAGGCGGATCGAGAGATGGCTGGCTTCCTTTGGGAAAAAGTGAAGCCGATTTGTGAGCGGGTGGCAGTGCCACGGGTATTGAAACAGTGACGCTGCCGGGGCATTGAATCAATTTGTGGGTTGAGTTTCAGTGTCGGATTGAGCCGCCGTTTTGATGGGAATTGCAATATTGCACAACGACTTAATGCCCACGACTGTGGCATTATTTTTCGATGAAAAGCTGGCTCATGCTAACGCAAGAATCAACGACCCTGTCCAATTTGCATTGGTACGGCAGCGGGGGACAGGTCACCCTGTCTGGCTTGTGCCCTGCATTGAGTAGCAGACAGTTTTCACCACAGTTAGCGTCTATGTTTGATGAAAGTTTCCGTTAACTGTGGTGATTTCCACAAACAATCAAACATCCAGGTTCTGCACAATCAACGCATTTTTTTCGATAAAGGCTCTGCGCGGTTCGACATCGTCGCCCATGAGTGTGGCAAAAATTTCATCGGCGCCGATCGCATCTTCAATCTGTACGCGATTCAAAATCCGCACCTTCGGATCCATGGTGGTTTCCCACAACTGCTCGGGGTTCATTTCGCCCAGCCCTTTGTAGCGCTGAATCGCCATGCCGTCCTTGGCTTGCTCGATCAGCCAATCGAGTGCGGCACCAAACGATTTCACCGCAAACACTTTTTCGCCGCGTTTTATTTCCGCGCCGTCACGTATCAAACCATGCAATATTTTCGCCGTGTTGACGATTTGCTCGTAGTCGCCAGTTTCAATGAAGGTTGAATCGATCAACGTGTCGCGCTTATTGCCATGCAGCGTTTTAGTGCAACGCAGTCGATAACCGTCGTGAACTTCATCCTGCTCGACTTTGACCACCAGTGTGCCGGTACTGATCGCGTCAGTCAGCCATACGGCGGCTTTGGAGGCGGCCTCAGCATTGCTCAAATCAATGCGCGGGCACACCAGCATGCCGCGCACCACGTCAGGGTCAAACGTACGCGATAACCTGTTGATGATCGCATCAGTCACCAGGAAATCGTCCGCCAGCTTGCCGAGCGCTTCACCCTCAATCCACGCCGCGCCGCCGCCCGGGTTGAGTGACGCGTCGTTCATGGCTTTCTTTAGTTGTAGCTGCTTCAATCCTTTCTCATCCTTAACGTAGCGCTCTTCCTTGCCGCTCTTAACTTTGAACAGTGGCGGTTGCGCAATGTAGACATAACCGTTTTCCACCAACTGCGGCATTTGCCGGTAGAAGAACGTCAGCAACAATGTGCGAATGTGCGCGCCGTCGACGTCCGCGTCGGTCATGATGATGATGCGGTGATAACGCAGCTTGTCGTGATTGAAATCATCCCTACCGATGCCCGCACCCAACGCCGTGATCAGCGTTGCGATTTGCTCGGAGCCGATCACTTTGTCGATGCGTGCTTTTTCGACGTTCAGCACTTTGCCGCGCAACGGCAGGATGGCCTGAAACTTTCGGTCGCGGCCCTGCTTGGCCGAGCCGCCTGCGGAGTCGCCCTCGACGATATAGATTTCGCACAGCGCGGGGTCTTTTTCCTGACAGTCGGCCAACTTGCCCGGCAACCCGACGCCGTCCATCACCCCTTTGCGTCGCGTAAATTCACGCGCTTTGCGCGCCGCGTCGCGCGCACGTGCGGCTTCCACAATTTTCGAGCAAATTATTTTGGCGTCGGTGGGGTTTTCCTGCAGGTAGTCCGACAACTTGGCGGCTACCACTTCAGACACTACCGGTTGCACTTCCGACGACACCAGTTTGTCTTTGTTTTGCGACGAAAATTTTGGTTCAGGAACCTTGATCGATAGTACGCAGGTCAGCCCTTCTCGCATGTCGTCGCCCGAGGTCTCGACTTTCGCTTTTTTTGCGAATTCATTTTCCTCGATGTACTTGTTGAGGATGCGCGTCATGGCGGTGCGCATACCTGTCAAGTGCGTTCCCCCGTCACGCTGTGGAATGTTGTTGGTGAACACCTGCACCGTCTCGCCGTAGGAGTCGTTCCACTGCATGGAGACCTCGATGGTCATGCCGTCCTTCTCGCCGATGGCATAAAAAATCTTTGGATGCAACACCGTTTTGGTGCGGTTCATGTATTCGACAAAACCTTTGACGCCGCCGGTATAGGCGAAATTTTCACTCTTACCATTGCGTTGATCGATCAACTCAATTTTGACGCCGTTGTTCAGAAACGAAAGTTCACGCAAGCGTTTAGCAAGAATTTCATAGTGAAACTCGACGTGGATAAAGGTTTCCTTGGCAGCCAGAAAATGCACTTCTGTGCCACGCTTGTCGGTGTTGCCGACAGCGGAGAGCGCGGACACACGCTCGCCGTGCCGAAACTCCATTTCATAAACTTTGCCGTCGCGACGAATGCGCAGCTTCAACCACTCTGACAACGCGTTGACCACCGACACACCCACGCCGTGCAGGCCGCCTGAAACTTTGTACGAGTTGGCGTCAAATTTACCGCCCGCGTGCAGTTCGGTCATCACAATTTCCGCCGCCGAGCGCTTGAATTCGTCGTCTTCTTTGATGCCAGCAGGAATGCCGCGACCGTTGTCTGTAACCGAGATCGAGTTGTCGGTGTGAATGATGATCTTAATGTCGTCGCAATGTCCGGCTAACGCTTCATCGATGGCGTTGTCGACAACTTCAAACACCATATGATGCAGACCCGAGCCGTCGAATGTGTCGCCGATATACATGCCGGGGCGTTTGCGTACCGCCTCTAAGCCCTTCAACACCTTGATTGAATCGGCGTCGTATGCTGCGGGGTCGCTCTTTTTTGCCGGTACCATTTATTCCCTAAACTTTGCTTGAGTTACGTTGTTTCACGCCGCTTGTGGCGACGTTTGGTTTGCGCTGTTACGGCCTTTAATCGTCCTAGATGCGCATTGGCATCACGACATATTTGAAGTCTTCGCTGCCAGGTTGGGTAATCAGCGCGCTCGACATGTTCGCCTCGCCGAGTGAGAGTTGAATTGTTTCGGTCGACAGGTGACCCAACGCGTCGAGTAAATAGGCGATGTTAAACGCGATATCCATCGGTTCGCGCTCGTAGCTGATGCCCAAACTTTCTTCTGCCTCTTCCTGTTCGTTGTTCGAGCAAATGATGGACAGCAAATCCTTGGAAAACACCAGCCTTACGCCGCGGATCTTGTCGTTGGACAAAATCGATGCACGTTGCAGCGCTGATTGGAACTCGGCGCGATTCAACTGCACATGGTTGGTGTAACCAGACGGAATGACCTTGGTGTAATCGGGAAATTTGCCTTCGACTATCTTCGACACAATTTCAATTGTGGCGAATGTGAATTTCACCTGGTTCTGGTGCATGGCCATGTGAATCGGATCGTCACTTTCATCGAGCAGCTTAATCAACTCCAGCACCGTCTTGCGCGGCAGGATGGCGTCAATCTTGGCCACCGGTTCTGCCAACTGGTACAAGGCCATCGACAAGCGGTGGCCATCGGTCGCAACCACACGTAGCATGGTCCCGTCGCACGAAATCAGTACGCCGTTCAGGTAGTAGCGAATGTCTTGCGCCGCCATCGCAAACTGCACGTGTCCGAGCACGCGTTTAAAATCGCGTTGTGGGATTGCGATTTCAATTGCGTCGTCCTTGGCTTCAGCGATTTTCGGGAAATCCGCTGCCGCCAACGTCTGTAATGCAAAGCGAGACTTTCCTGCTTTTACGGTCAGCCGCGACTCTTTCATGTCGAGCGCTGTATCCGCGTCGGGTGGCAACGCGCGCAGGATGTCCTGCAATTTCTTGGCGCCCACCGTCAGGCTTCCTGGTTTGTGCGCGGTTTCGAGTTTGGCGGTCGCTCGAATTTGCACCTCGAGGTCCGTCGCTAGAAAGTGTACGGCGTGATCCTCAACCTCGACCAGCACATTGGACAAAATAGGCAGGGTATGTCGGCGCTCGACGATGCCGGTGACAAACTGTAATGGACCCAACAGCGTGCTGTTCTTAGCTTTTATAGTAAACATATTACAAACCTAGTAGTAGTAATAGGAGATGACTGATTTTTGGTAGAACTCATTTATTTTGTTATTAATCAATTACATGGATCCATTCAAACCACGGGGATGAAACGCTTTATGCAAGTCGATGGTTTGTGGATGCCTTGTCTTTTGTCACACCTGCGTTAAAAGCATCCACAACCTGTCCTCATGTACACCCCTTAGTTATTGCCGATGCAACGACCAAGACTAACCGCGCAAAATTTGCATCAATAGCGAATGATCGCGCGCGACGACGTGATCTGCTTCCACCAACGCGTGTACGCGTCGGCAAGCGTGTAGCACTGTGGTGTGATCGCGGCCGCCAAACGCTTCGCCGATTTCGGGCAACGACATGGGCGTGAGTTCTTTTGCCAGCGCCATCGCAATTTGACGCGGCCTGGCTATCGAGCGCACACGCTTCTTCGAATACATTTCTGCAACTTTGATTTTGTAGTAATCGGCAACCGTTTTTTGGATGTTGTCGATCGAAATCTGGCGATTCAGTACTGCGAGCAAATCTTTTAGGGCCTCTTTGGCCGAGCCAATGGAAACGGGAATGTTGTTAAAGCGCGCATAGGCGAGCACACGTTTTAACCCACCTTCCAGCTCGCGCACGTTCGAACGAATATGTTTAGCGATAAAGAACGCGACTTCTTCATTGATTGCGGCGCCATCGGATTCCGCTTTTTTCATGAGAATTGCAACGCGCATTTCTAGTTCTGGCGGCTCGACTGAAACCGTTAGTCCCCAACCGAAGCGCGAAATCAGCCGGTCTTCAATCCCGGAAATTTCCTTCGGGAAACGATCTGACGTAATCACAACCTGCTTGCCGGCCTCAATCAAGGCGTTAAACGCGTAAAAAAACTCTTCTTGGGTGCGCGACTTATTGCCGAAAAACTGAATATCGTCGATCAACAGCAAATCAAGTTTGTGATACGAGCGCTTGAAGGAATCAAACGCCTTATGTTGGTACGCGCGCACCACATCAGTGACGAATTGCTCAGCGTGGATGTAGCGGATGCTGGCGCGCGGGTTGCTCTCAAGCAGCTGGTTGCCGATGGCCTGCACCAGGTGAGTTTTGCCGAGGCCGGTTGCGCCGTAGACGAATAAAGGGTTGTAGGCTTGACCAGGGTTTTGCGAAACCTGTTGCGCGGCCGCGCGCGCCAGTTGGTTGGCCTTGCCGCTGACAAAAGTGGTGAAGGTGAAACCCGGATTCAAGCGATGGGTGGTCGGCGTGGGGGCGAGAGGCGATTCACGCGTTGATGCCACCGGCGCCGCAAATTCGCCATTGCTGGCGACAATGTCATTTACGCTCACGCCAGCGTTTTCGTCATCACCCTCTTCCATCGCCAACTCAATCATCACCGGTCGGGCGAAAAACTTTTCCGCAGCGAGCTCGATCTTGTTTAGCTGACGATCCTTTACCCATTGCAACACAAAGCGATTCGGTGCGACCAACACAAAACTGTCACCCTCTTGTTCAAATCGCAGCGGCTTGATCCACGTGCTGAATTGATGCTGAGAAAGCTCGCGCTGGAAATCTTCAACACAGGCTTGCCAAAAAGGATGCATGAATGTTCGTAGCTGGTGTAGGTGCGAGGGGTTTGGTGTGGCGGTGGCAGCTGCCGGGCGGCGCGCCCGCCAGCATGAGGTCATGCGGCAAACGCGGCCGGTTGGCCCGCCGATTAACGATCCAGAAAACCGGTGAGAACCAAGCGGTAAATTTTACGCTGAATTGAGGGTAATGGGAGACTTATCCACAGGCCAAAACACAAAAAAACTGCGCCAAACTACCGAACCAACAGCCAAAAATCACCGCTCCCAA
>JBCKPM010000062.1:0-10398 GCA_038901675.1 Usitatibacteraceae bacterium
ACAGTTGCTTACTAGAGTAAACCGGTTTACAGTTGCTTACTCTTGCGCACAACTCTGCGCTTGCGGCCGCAGACTTCAACACGCAGCATATTAGGGGAGATATTTATGATACCAGGTGTCTTTGAGTACCACGCACCGGCCACAGTGGCCGACGCCCTGTCATTGCTTGGTCAGTATGGCGATGAGGCCAAGCTTTTGGCTGGCGGACACAGTCTGCTGCCGATGATGAAACTGCGCTTTGCCCAGCCGAACCACCTGATTGACCTGGGCAAGATCACGGATCTGCGCGGCATCTTGCAGGTCGGCAATGAAATCCACATCGGCGCGATGACCACCGAGCACGACCTGCTCCACTCGGCGCTGCTGGCCGACAAGGTGCCGCTGCTGGTCGAGGGCGTTGGCTCGATCGCCGACCCGCAGGTGCGTTACAAGGGCACCATCGGCGGTGACATTTCGCACGGCGACCCGGGCAACGACCATCCGGCATTGATGCTTGCGCTGAATGCAGCGTTCGTCCTGAAGGGTCCCAAAGGCGAGCGCGTGGTCAAGGCCAATGGTTATTTCCTCGGCATGTATTCGACGCTGCTAGACCCCAGCGAGATCCTGACCCAGATCCGTGTGCCTGTTCCCGCCGCCGGCAGCGGCTGGTCATACCAGAAGCTCAAGCGCAAGACCGGCGACTTTGCCACGGCCGCCACCGCGGTCATGCTGTGGATGAGCGGCGGCAGCGTCGCCAAGGTCGACATCGCGCTGACCAATGCCGGCCCGACGCCCCTCAAGGCCAAGGCCGCCGAGGACTATCTGACCGGCAAGCCGATCAACGAGGCCAGCCTCGCCGAGGCGGCACGCCTGGCCATGAGCATCTGCGACCCGGCACCCGACCAACGCGGCGACGCAGCCTACAAGACCGCCATGTGCGGCGAGATGACACGGCGTGCGTTGCAGGCTGCACATGCGCGGGCCGCCTAATTCACAAGAACTCAGGAGTCCAAAAATGGCGAATACGCACAAAGTGTCATTCAAACTCAACGGCAAGAGCGTCGAGGCGGTGGTTGAGTCGCGCGAGTTGCTGATCCATACGCTGCGCGAGAAGCTGGCGCACACCGGCCCGCATATCGGTTGTGAAACCTCGCATTGCGGTGTGTGCACGGTCGATATAGACGGCATGTCGGTCAAGTCCTGCACCGTGCTGACGGTGCAATGCGACGGTGCCGACATGCTCACGGTCGAGGGTCTCGAGCAGGGTGGCGCGCTGCACGCCCTGCAACAGGCCTTTCACGAGGAGCATGGCCTGCAATGCGGCTACTGCACGCCCGGCATGCTCACGCGCGCCTACCGTCTGCTCAAAGAGAACCCGAACCCGTCCGAGCAAGAAATCCGCTACGGCATCGCCGGCAATTTGTGCCGCTGCACCGGCTACCAGAACATCGTCAAGGCGGTGCAGTCCGCCGCCAAGAAACTGGCTGCCGTGCCGGCCTGACCGGCCCCACGTCCTTCCGCACACGCACACAATAGCTGCACCGAACACACCGGAGAATTCAAATGGGCAATATGACTGAACTCAAGGAACGCGAAGACAAACTGCAGGGCATGGGCACCTCGCTGCTACGCAAGGAGGATGCGAAATTCATCCGCGGCCAGGGCAGCTACATCGACGACATCAAGCTGCCGGGCATGCTGTTCGGTGCCATCGTGCGCAGCCCGTATGCGCATGCGAACATCAAGGGCATCAACAAGGCCAAGGCTCTGGCCTGCCCCGGCGTTGTCGCGGTGCTGACCGCCGACGACCTGAAGCCCGTCAAGCTGGACTGGATGCCCACGCTCGGTGGCGACGTGCAAGCCGTGCTGGCCGACAAAAAAGTCTGTTTCCAGATGCAGGAAGTGGCCTTCGTGCTGGCCACCGACCGCTACGCCGCCGCTGACGGCGCCGCGCTGGTCGAGGTGGACTACGAAGAACTGCCGGCCATCGTCGACCCCAAGAAGGCCATGCTGCCCGACGCGCCCATCATCCGCCCCGACATCGCCGAACGGACGGAACTCGGCCACGGCCCGCGCACCCACCCCAACCACATCTTCACCTGGGAAGCCGGCGACAAGGCCGCCGCCGATACCGCGTTCAAGAACGCCGACGTCATCGTGCGCGAAGAGATCCTGAACCCGCGCGTGCACCCCTGCCCGCTGGAGACCTGCGGCTGCGTCGCCTCGTTCAACAAGGCCACCGGGCACCTGACGGTCTACATGACCTCGCAGGCGCCGCACCTAGTGCGCACCGTGCTGGCCATGCTCTCGGGCATTGCCGAGAGCAAGATCCGCGTGGTGAGCGGCGACATCGGCGGCGGCTTCGGCAACAAGGTGCCGATCTATCCGGGCTACGTGGCCGCGATTGTCGCGTCCATCGTGACCGGCGTGCCGGTCAAGTGGATCGAGTCGCGCATCGAGAACATCGCCACCACCGGTTTTGCGCGCGACTACCACGGCGTGGGCGAACTGGCAGCCGACAAGAACGGCGTCATCAAGGGCTTGCGCTTCACCGCGCTGGCCGACCACGGCGCGTTCAACTCGCACGTCTCGGCAAGCAAGCTGCCGGCCGGCCTGTTCTCGATCTGCACCGGCTCGTATGCCATTCCCAACGCCTATTGCCGGGTCGACGCGGTCTTCACCAACAAGGCGCCGGGCGGCGTGGCCTACCGCTGCTCGCTGCGCGTGACCGAAGCCGTGTACCTAATCGAACGCATGATCGACATCCTGGCGCAAAAGCTCGGCATCGACAAGGCCGAAATCCGCCGCCGCAATTTCGTCAAGCCCGAACAGTTCCCCTACACCACCTCGCTGGGCTGGACGCTGGACAGCGGCAATTACGAGACCGCGCTGGACAAAGTGCTCAAGGCTTGTGACTACGAAGGCCTGCGCAAGGAGCAGGCCGCCAAGCGTGCCGATCCGAAATCCCCCACCCTGATGGGCATTGGTCTCGCCACCTTCACCGAGGTCGTCGGTGCCGGGCCGACCAAGATATGCGACATCCTGGGCATCGGGCTGTTTGACAGCTGCGAGATCCGCGTCCATCCGACCGGCGGTGTCATTGCCCGCCTGGGCACCAAATCGCAGGGCCAGGGGCACGAGACCACGTATGCCCAGATCATCGCCACCGAGCTGGGCCTGCCCGCCAGCGACATCGTCGTCGAAGAGGGCGACACCGACAAGTCACCGTACGGTGCCGGCACCTGGGGCTCGCGCTCCACGCCGGTGTCGGGCGCAGCGACCGCGCAGGCAGCACGCAAGATCAAGGACAAGGCCAAGAAAATCGCCGCGCATTTGCTCGAAGTCGCCGAGGGCGACTTGGAATGGGAAATCGACCGCTTCACCGTCAAAGGCAATCCCAGCCAGCACAAGACCATGAAGGAAATCTGCATGGTCTCGCACACCGGCAACCTGCCTGCTGGCATGGAGCAAGGCCTCAACGCCGTGTCCTACTACGACCCGCCCAACATGACCTTCCCGTTCGGCTCTTACCTGTGCGTGGTCGATGTCGACAAGTTCACCGGCGAGACCAAGGTGCGCCGCTTCTACGCCCTGGACGACTGCGGCGTGCGTATCAACCCGATGATCATCGAAGGCCAGATCCACGGCGGCTTGACCGAAGCCTACGCCGTGGCTTTCGGCCAGCAGATCCCGTTTGACGAGAACGGCAACCACCTGGGCAACAGCCTGATGGACTACTTCCTGCCCACCGCGATGGAAACCCCACATTGGGAAACCGACCACACCGTCACCCCTTGCCCGCACCACCCGATCGGCGCAAAGGGTGTGGCAGAATCGCCACACGTCGGCGGCATCCCGTGTTTCACCAATGCGGTCGTCGACGCCTTTGCGCATCTGGGGGTCACCCACATGGACATGCCGCACAGCGCGTCCCGCGTCTGGCAGACCATCAATGCGCTCGGTGTTAACAAACGCTGAAGCACAGGAACTAAAGGGTACCTCTAAAAATTCAATCAAGCCGATGATGGCAAGGCGCAAAGTCGCGAAAAAGCGCAGTGTACACGTAGTACATGAGCATTTTGAGCGGCTTTGCAACGCCGCCAGCGCGGCTTCAGTGAATTTTTAGAGGTGCCCTAAAGTGCTTCCGGAAAACCAAAGGTACTAATGTTAGTTCAGCTTGAAAAGACTTTTCCCATGCCCGCGTCGGCAGAAACGACTTGGCTTCTGCTGCAGGACATTGTGGGCGTGGCCAGTTGCATGCCCGGCGCCAGCATCACCGAGCGCGTGGATGCCCAGCACTACAAGGGCACGGTGGCGGTCAAGTTCGGCCCGGCCAGCATGGCCTTTCGCGGCGAGGTGGAAGTCAAAGCCATTGACGCTGCAAGCCGCACGCTGCGCCTCATCGGCAAGGGCACCGACTTCACCGGCAGCTCCGGCGCGTCGATGGATTTGACGGCACGGATCGAGGCGGTGGACGCCTCCTCATGCAACCTGGTTGGCACCAGTGAAGTGTCGATGAGCGGCAAGGCCGCCGCCTTTGGCGGACGCATGATGGGCTCGGTGGCCGACCAGGTGCTCAAGCAGTTTGCCGCCAACTTTGCAGCCAAGGTGCAGGCGCTGCAGGCGAACCCACCCGGATCGGGCGGCGCAGGCGCCAGCGCTGGCGCCGCACCAGCGGTAGGCGCGGCCCCGGCACCGTCACAGTTGAACGCCCTGGCCTTGGCCTGGGCCGTCATCAAGGATTGGCTGAGCTCGCTGTTCTCGCCCAAGAAAAAGGCATGAGCGCCGTGCGGCCGCTCCGAAGGCGCTCGGCCTTGCAGGCCGCGGCGTCGCGAGACGCGACACCTCCTCGCCCCGTCCACACCCGCGCAGGCGGGTATAGAGCCGCAGGACTCGGCCCCCTCGGGGGGGCGGCCCACAGGGCCAAGGGGGCAACATGACTTCGGAACGCGCGCAGGAACTGGCTGCCTGGCAGCAGGACTTGGCGCAGGCCGGCTACATCGCCGAACCCAGCCTGGTCGCAGCGCTGCTGCTGATGCAGGATCTCCAGCGCCCCCTGCTGCTAGAGGGCGACGCTGGCGTCGGCAAGACCGAAGTGGCCAAAGTGCTGGCCACCATGCGCAACACGCGCCTGATCCGGCTGCAGTGCTACGAGGGCCTGGACGCCCATTCGGCCATGTACGAATGGAACTACCAGCGCCAGCTGCTGGCCATCAAGCTGCTCGAGCACGACGAGCGCGGCATTGCACAAAAAGAGCAGGACATCTTCTCCGACCGCTACCTGCTCAAGCGCCCGCTGCTCGAAGCCATCAGTTGCGAACAACCCCCGGTGCTGCTGATCGACGAGGTGGATCGCGCCGACGAAGCCTTCGAGGCCTACCTGCTCGAGCTGCTCTCGGACTTCCAGCTCTCCATCCCCGAACTCGGCACGGTGCACGCCGTCAGTCGGCCGCTGGTGGTGATCACCTCCAACGGCACGCGCGAGCTGTCCGACGCTTTGCGCCGACGCTGCCTGTACCAGTACATCGACTACCCCGACTACGACAAGGAACTCACCATCGTGCGCACCAAGGCGCCGGAGGTACCGGCCAAGCTGGCCCAGCAGATCGTGGCCTTTGTGCAGAGCGTGCGCCGCATGGAGTTGCAGAAAAAGCCCGGCATCGCCGAGACGCTGGACTGGGCCGCCGCACTCTTGCGGCTGGGCATTTCGGTGATCGATAAGGACGGCACCGAGCGCATCATGCAAACGCTCAGCGCCTTGATCAAGACGCGCGACGATCGGGTCGCCTTTTCGCGCGAGGCCGTCGCCCGGCTGGCGGCCGCATGCTGAGCCTGGCCGCACCACCACTGCAAGCGCAGGCCAGCGCGCGTTTGGCAGGCTTTCCCGGCTTCTTGCGCGCTAACGGATTTGCCGTGGGCGGCGGCGACGCCGTCGAGGTGCTGCGCACCGCCCAGCGCGTGGGCGTGCTGGAACCAAGCATCCTGCGCTGGAGTCTGCAAGCGCTGCTGTGCGGTCGCTGCGATGAATGGCAACGCTACGATGAACTGTTCGACGCCTGGTTCCTGCCGGCCAACAAGTGGCAGCGCCCCGAACGTCGCGACGCCGAAAACGGTGTGCTCAGCGGCAACCAGATGCAAGGCCCCGCCGGTACGCATGAGCCGACGGACGACAGCGGCGACCTCCGGCCACGCCAGGCAGCAAGCCGCCAGGAGGTCCTGACCTCGACCGACTTCCGTGAGCTGACCGAACGGGAACACGCGCTGGACATCGAGGCTCTGATGCGGCGTTTTGCCCGGCAGTTGAAGCGCCTCCGGCTGCGCCGTGAGGCACGCGCGCGCCACGGTCGTCGCCTCGATCTGCCCGCCACGATAAGGCGCAGCGTGGCCAGCGGTGGCACGCCCTTCCATCTGGCCTGGAAGGATCGCCGCCGCGTGCGCCCGCGCCTGGTGCTGCTGATCGACGTGAGCCGCTCAATGGCTCTCTACAGTTTCTTCTACCTGCGCCTGGCGCGTGCGCTCAGCGCTGAATTGTCCGACGTGTATAGCT
This sequence comes from Usitatibacteraceae bacterium, assembly GCA_038901675.1. Lineage (GTDB taxonomy): Bacteria > Pseudomonadota > Gammaproteobacteria > Burkholderiales > Usitatibacteraceae > UKL13-2. Next base: position 6,527 of record JBCKPM010000062.1, read on the forward strand.
TCATCTTCCACACCAGGGTGACCGCCGTGTCGCAGGCGTTGCACGATCCCGATCCATGGCGGGCGCAGGAGCGGCTGCATCTGGTCGCGCAGGGCTGGGCCGGCGGCACGCGCATTGGCGAAAGCCTGGCGCAGTTCAATCGCGAACACGCCGCCCGCATCGTGCACTCGCGCACCGCTGTGATTATTCTGAGCGACGGTTATGATACGGGTGAACCTGAGACACTGTCCGCTGCACTGGCCCAACTTGGGTGCCGCGCGCGGCGAATAGTCTGGCTCAACCCTCTGTGCAACCAACCTGGCTATGCCCCGATCAGCCAGGGTATGCAGGCCGCCATGCCGCATCTGGACCTGCTGGCGCCGGGAGGCGACCTGGCCAGCATCAAGGCGGTGCTGCCCAAACTGATTGAGGCGCTGCGATGACTGTCGGAACTCAAGCGCCCGCTTGTGACAGCTTGCGGTATGGACTGAAAGGAGCGTAGACATGGGGTGCCCCTTTAAAGCTAACGGCCTTTACAGCCGAATGAGTGTGGGTGCCGTGTTGCTGGCGGCCGGTGCCGGCTCGCGCTTAGGCGGACGGCCCAAGGCACTGCTCGAACTCGGCGGCGTGCCGCTGATCATGCGGCAATTGATCGCGCTGTCGGGTGCCGGCGTTGACGAGGTCGTCGTCGTCCTGGGCCACTACGCCGATGCCATCGAGGCCGCCGTGGGACAGTTCCCCATCACGCTGGTGCACAACCCCTCGCCCGATGACGGACTAGCCTCTTCGGTGCGCATCGGGCTGCAGGCGCTGTCGCCCAAGATCGACGCGGTGATGGTCGCGCTGGCCGACCAGCCTTTGATCAACGCGCAGGACATCACCGCGCTGATCGGCGCCTACAAGAAGCGCGGCGACAAAGCCATGGTGGTGCCGCGGGTGACGACTGCGCACGGCAATCCCGAACCGGGCAACCCGGTGATCTTCGACGCCGCGCTGCGCGACGAGTGGCTTGCCGGCACTGCCGACCTCGCCTGCCGGAAGTGGCGTGAGACACACCCCGAGCGCGTCCTCTGGTTCGACTCCGACAACCGTCGCTACCGCATCGACATCGATACCCCCGAAGACTTGGAGCGATTCACCGCAAGCACCGGCCACACGCTGACATGGCCGCAGGCGTTTGCAAGCGACGCGATCGCATGATTGGCCCTGCCGACAAAACCTTCTTGCGCCTGACGCTGGGGCGTACATGCGCCTGGGGGCTGCTGGTTGCGGGCTGGATCGGCATCGGCAGCATGCCGTTTTCGGTGAACTGAATGGCCTAACCCGTTTTTATGGGTCGTATCAGAACTTGCTCGGCGGTGCATATATGGACATGGGCAACGCTTATCTGCAGCAAGCGCATTACGATGTCGTGCCGGAGCCGGGAATGCTGATTTTGTTCCCCGCGTTCCTGAACCACAAAGCGATGCCTTATGCGGGTGAGCAGGATCGCATCGTCGTTTCGTTCAACGCGCAGATTCATGGCGCCGAGGGTGACCAGCTGGCGCTCTACGCAGCCGGATGAAGCCAATTATTTTGCACAGGTCGAGGTGAGTATGCTGGAAACTGACGCAGTACTGGATAAGGCAGCCAGCCTGAAGGCGGCCGGCAAGCCGTTCGCGCTGGTTACCGTGGTGCGTTGTGTCTCGCCCACCTCGGCCAAGCCGGGCGCCAAGGCGGTGGTCGAGCCGGATGGCGTCATCCAGGGTTGGATAGGCGGCGGCTGCGCGCAACCTGCGGTGATCAAGATGGCCAAGGCCGCGCTGCAAGACGGGCAGCCGCGCTTGATCCGCATCAGTCCGGGAAAAAACGCGGACATAGAGGAAGGCATCGTGGATTTCGGCATGACTTGTCACAGTGGAGGCACTTTGGATATTTTTATAGACCCGGTCGTTGCGCGGCCGCAGCTGCTCATCATCGGCGCTGCGCCCGCTGCGCAGACGCTCTGTGCGCTGGCGCAGCGTGTGGGCTTTGGCGTGACAGCCGCCTTCCCAGGCGCCGATCGGGAGATGTTCCCGGATGCCGAGCGCATCATCGACGGGCTGGAGGTTGCGGCACTCTGCGGCGGACACCAAACCTTTGTCGTGGTGGCGACCCAGGGCAAGCGCGACGAAGAGGGGCTGGAGGCGGCTCTGAGCACAGGCGCACACTATATCGCTTTCATCGCCAGCACACGCAAAGCCGCCAAGCTCAAGCAGTTCCTCAAAGAGCGCGGCCAGGACAGCGCCAAGGTCGATGCGATCATCGCGCCTGCGGGGGTGGAGATCGCGGCAAAAACCCCGGAGGAAGTCGCGCTGGCGGTGCTGGCCGGGCTGGTGCTGGCGCGGCGCAGCGCCGAGATCGCGGCAGCGGGCTTGGATACGGAACGGGCTGGCGGCGCTGCTGCGCAGGAATCAGCAGCACAGGCCATCGACCCGATATGCGGCATGACGGTGGACATCGCCACGGCAGAACACCGCAGCGACTACCAAGGCCAAACCTATTATTTCTGTTGTGCCGGCTGCCGCCATACTTTCGCCAAGGATCCGCAAAAATACCTCCAGCAGGCGGCGAAATGACCGCGAGCTTGGTGCGCGCTTGCGTTGCCACAACCAAACGACGGGATGAGGAATGATGGTAAGAGAGATGCTGGATGTATTGTTAGAGTTGCGCGCCCAGGGCAAGCCGTATGCCGTGGCGACGGTGGTGGAAACCGCAGGTTCCGCGTCGGCCAAGACCGGTGCCAAGGCCGTGCTCGACGAGAATGGCCGAGTGATCGTCGGCTGGGTGGGCGGTGGCTGTGCAGAATCCACCGCCTGTGAGCAGGCGCAGAAGTGCATACAAACCGGGGAGACCGCGATTATCAATATCGATCTGGACGACGAGATGCTGGGTGCAGGCATGCCTTGCGGCGGGAGCATGCGGGTCTATGTGGAACCTGTACTGCCCAGGCCCACGCTGTGGATCATGGGGCATGGCCGGGTGGCCGAAACGCTGTGCCTACTGGGCGATCTGATGGGGCTGCATGTGGTGGTGAACGATGCCATCGTGGACAAAGAGAAATATCCGAACGCGACTCGGCTCATCACTGATGATCTCGATTACGATCAGCTCGATCCGCTGCCGGGAGACTATGTGGTCGTCGCCACTCAGCACAAGGGTGACCATGAATCCATGAGTAAGGCGTTGAGATCCAAGGCTGGCTACATCGCGCTCATCGCCAGCCGCAAACGCTCGCGCCTGGTCATTGAATATCTGGCGCAAGAGGGCTCCAGCCGGCCTCGATCTGAGGGCGCGCACGCCGGAGGAAATCGCCCTGTGCGTGATGAGCGAGATCGTGCTGACCCGGCGCCACGGTAGCGGCCTGCGCATGCGCGACAAGGTGCTGCGAGAACCCGCGCAATGATCGAGACCTTGTTGATGACGCGCGGTATCTGACTCTGTGAATTTATATTGTGAGGAATGCAGTGAAAGTCGAGCAGAATCAAACAGAATCAAAGGGGTCAGGGTTATTTGTTGGGCCGCACTCAACGTAGGTCACCTTCACATCAGTTGAATTGGTTTTCGCAGTTATCATAAAGACCTGGCGCGCTCGAAAACCAAGTGCAACATTTTTCATGGAAAAATGTTGCATGGCAAAAAAATACCAACAGATCACAATGGATGAACGCTCGTTGATCCAAACCCAAATTCAGCAGGGCTTCAAACGAAGCTTGATAGCGGCAAGCTTGGGGCGTCCGCGGTCGTGCATCACGCGCGAACTGGCGCGCAACGGCTGGCGGGAGGCACCGGTGAGCCGTCCGGCCATTGCAGGCGGCTACTGCGCCCTCCGGGCCAACCGGCGCGCGCAGGCACTGTCGGTCCAGCCCCGGGTC
>JBCKPM010000063.1:0-10135 GCA_038901675.1 Usitatibacteraceae bacterium
TCGATGCCGATAATGTCGTCTAGTCCCGGATGGCGCGCGTGATTGACGCGGTTCCATTGCATGATGGCAATCATCAATCCCGCAACGATGCCGCCAAAAATGACGATGATGATGTTCACATGCAGCCCGAACGAAAGCATCACCGAGTAGGCCGCAACCATCAGCAAAATGTTCAACTGCTCGTTGAAGTTTTGCACGGCAATCGAATGTCCTGCCGAGAGCAGGATGTGTCCGCGATGCTGTAATAGCGCGTTCATTGGCACGACAAAAAATCCGCCGAGGCCGCCGACGAAAATCAGCACACTGTAGACCGCCGGTTTGGAAAAGGTGAGCGGCATCAGCATCACTGCAAAGCCCATCACGACACCAAACGGCAGCACTTTGAGCGCCGTCTTCAGTGTCATGAACTTGCCGGCGATGATGCTACCGACGACGGTGCCCACAGCCGTGATGCCCATCAGAATCGAGGCTTCGTCAAGCCGCAGATTGAGTTGTTGCTTGCCCCATTCGAGTACGATCAATTGCAGTGTCGCCCCCGCGCCCCAGAACAGCGTGGTCACGGCGAGCGAAATTTGTCCGAGCTTGTCACGCCAGAGAGTGTCGACGCAATGCCAGAAGTCAGTGATCAGGCGAATTGGATTGCGCTCTTGTTTCGGGTAGCGCGCGCCGGTGTCCGGAATATTCAGGTTGAAGACCGCCGCGATGGCGTAAAACACGGCGACCACCAGAATTGCCGCTTCAGGTGCATTGTCAACGCCGGTGTTGAAAATCGGAAAATCCATCGACATCAGCGCGGCAGAAATGTTGGGACTGATGAGTGCGCCGCCGATCACGGTACCCAAGATGATCGACAACACCGTGAGCCCTTCTATCCAGCCATTGCCTTTTACCAACTGGTCGGGTGGCAGCAGCTCAGTGAGAATGCCGTACTTAGCAGGCGAATACATGGCGGCACCAACGCCGACGATCATGTAGCCGTAGAAAACCACCCAGAACTCGACCGCGCCGGAGGTGCTGATTGCATCGTAAAAGAAAATAACAAAACAGCCGACGATCTTGATGGTGTTGGTGAAAAACATCACCTTGCCCTTGGGCATCGCATCGGCGAATGCACCGACAAAGGCCGCAAGCACAACGTACGACACGGCGAAGCCCCACTTGACCATCGGCGTCATCCATGCCGGGCCGTCTAGCAACTGGATCAGCGCAATAGCGGCGATAAAGAGCGCGTTATCAGCGAGCGAGCTGAAAAACTGCGCACCCATGATGGTGTAGAAACCTTTTTTCACCGAGCGGACTCGCGAGTGAGTTGCGCAGTGCGGCGGCGCGAAGTGGTGTCGGATTGACGCGCAGCCGAGCGGCCGCGAACAGGGCGGCATGTCAAGGACAAACGTGCCGTGAAGGCGATGAAGGAGTTGATCACAATGTGCGCAACGTGGCCGGGACAGTTAGATACAATTTTGTGAAGGTCATGTTGCCAACCCGCGCCTTTGCCGGCACTTTGGGTCACTGCTACTTCTAACAACGTGACGCATGTTAACCGATGGTGAGCATGTGCCGCGAAATGCGCACGGCGCAAGACATTGACGCAGCGCAACATGAAACGCTGCAAGGCATCGGCGCTTATTGCAGCGTACCGCGAAACTGCTGGGACATCTCTAGCGACGATCGCAGTGCCGCACGTTCGCTACGCGTGAATGAGCGGTCTTCCACAGGCGCACCGTCGTCACCGTACTTGCCACAAAGTCCGATGATGCAAAGTGCCAACTGCAATTTGTCTTTAGGTGTCATGCGCTGTTCGCGCTCGAGCTTGTCGCGAAACCGCTGCAGCGGCGTACGACGTTCGCGTGCGGCGTCCTCCGGGTCGCGTTCGCCGGTGACGAGTATCTCGTCGATGGTGCCCTTGTCAGCGCGACCTTCATCGCGCAGGGATTCAATTGAAAACCGCTTGGGCCGTGGCGCGTTGATAACGTCCTTGGATAACTTGCGAACCGCGACGGCACCGCGAGAATCGAGGTCACGAGGCTTGACGACGGTAGGCGTATCGGCGTCAGCGAGGGCGGGGCGGCACAGCAACAGCGTCGCGCACGCGGCACTGACCATGAGGCGTACCACCGCAGTTGTTGCCGCCAGCCTCAGAGTACCTCGGCGGCGTGATCGGCGAGTCGCGAGCGTTCGCCGCGCTGCAAGGTGATATGCCCCGAATGTGTCCATCCCTTGAAGCGATCGACCACGTAAGTCAATCCCGACGAACCTTCCGTCAGATATGGCGTGTCAATCTGTGCAATGTTGCCCAGACACACCACCTTGGTGCCGGGACCGGCGCGCGTGATGAGCGTTTTCATTTGCTTGGGCGTCAAATTCTGCGCTTCGTCGATGATCAAAAATTTATTCAAGAAAGTGCGGCCGCGCATGAAGTTCAATGACTTCACTTTGATGCGACTACGGATGAGATCGCGGGTCGCCGCACGTCCCCAGTCGCCTGACTCTTCGTCGGAGGCATTCAACACATCGAGGTTGTCCTCGAGTGCGCCCATCCACGGATTCATTTTCTCTTCTTCCGTTCCCGGCAAAAAGCCGATGTCTTCGCCGACCGGTACCGTCACGCGCGTGATGATGATTTCCGAATAGATCTTGTGTTCGAGGGTTTGCATCAAGCTCGCGGCGAGTGTCATCAACGTCTTGCCGGTGCCGGCCTGGCCGAGCAGCGTGACGAAATCGACTTCCGGATCCATCAGTACATTGAGCGCAAAGTTTTGTTCGCGATTACGCGCAACGATGCCCCACACGTTGTTTTTCTGGTGGGTGTAATCCCTGAGCGTGCGCAACACGCAGGTCTTGCCTTCGACCGCCTGCACGATGGCGTAGAACGGCTTGTCGTCGTCTTGAAAAACAAACTCGTTGAGAATCATGGCGCTGACCAGCGGGCCCTTGATGCGATACAGCGTGCGACCGTGCTCCTGCCAAGACTCCATGTCACGACCGTGCTTGTCCCAAAAATCCGGAGGCAACTCGCGCATGCCGGTGTAGAGCAGATCGGTGTCCTCCAGCACCTTGTCGTTGAAGTAATCTTCTGCAGCGACACCAATGGCGCGCGCCTTGATACGCATGTTGATGTCTTTGGACACCAGCACAACGCTGCGTTTCGGGTTGTGGTGCTGTAAATCGAGTGCGACCGCGATAATCTGATTGTCGGCTTTGCCGCTATCGGGAAGTGCTGTCGGAAAGTCGAGCGATACCGGCCGCGTTTGTAACATCAAGCGCCCGAGCGCCTCACCTTTGCGGTGACCTTTCAGGCTGATTCCCTGGTCGATATCACCCTCTTGCCCGGTGATTATTTCATCGAGAAATCGCGACGCCTGGCGAGCGTTGCGCGCGACTTCGGTCATACCTTTCTTGTTGTTGTCCAATTCCTCAAGCGTGATCATCGGCAAGTACACGTCGTGCTCTTCAAAGCGAAACAGCGATGTGGGGTCATGCATTAGCACGTTGGTGTCGAGCACGAAAATCTTGGTGCTCTTAGCCGAGGGGTTGGTCGGTGCGCGCTTTGCGTTGCCAGGTTTTGGAGCCAAGAGGTGGACCTTTCTCATGGTTGAAAACGACCGGATTGACGATGGCAAAAAAACCAACGACTGCGACTTCAGAAGTGAAACGCCCTCATGAGCGTCTCGCTCACAAGGGCGTCGGGTGCATCCAAAAAGCGTCTGTTCAAATCAGTTGTGCGGGTTAGTGCGTTGATAGGAAGTGGTTGGTTGCCAGACTATCACAAGTTTTTTGCCGTGTGTTGAACCCCTCGTTTAACAAACGCCGGGCGCGACCTAGGAGATGCCACGCACTGCGGCGAGGACTTCGGCCGCGTGCTCGTCAGCCTTGACACCACGCCACTCGCGCACGATTTCGCCACGGCGGCCCATGATGAACGTCGAGCGTTCGATGCCGAACACTTTCTTGCCGTACATATTCTTTTCCTTGATGACGGCAAACAGCCGACACATGGTGCCCTCCGTGTCCGCGAGCAGATCGAACGGGAAGTTCATCTTGGACTTGAATTTGTCATGGGAAGCGACGCTGTCGCGCGATACGCCGAACACCATGTAGCCGAGTTTTTTGAATTCCGCATGCAAGTCGTGAAATTGCATGCCTTCCGTCGTGCAACCGGGCGTATCGTCCTTCGGGTAGAAATAGAGGATGTAAGGATGCCCCTTGAAGGCGGCGGACGCGAAGCGCTGGTGGCCGCTGGTGGCAACCTCGAAATCAGGAATGGTTGGGCTCATATCTGTCCTGTTCACATGGGATGTCGATTGACGTTGAAGGGACGTAGGTTGGTGCTGAACGTAGGTTGGTGTTGAACGAAGTGAAGCCCAACAGCAATGCTACGCCGCGTCGGCCAACTCACCCGTAGCGGGCAAAAACGCTTTGCCTTGCAGTAGCAACTCGCCGGAACGCCCGGCGATCTCGCCAAATTCTACCGAGTAGTACGGCAGATGCTGGCGCGCCAACATCGCTGCAACGCGCTCCGTGGCGACGAGTTCGTAACCCTGCTCCTTCCAACCGACAATGAGTGACTCCAGCACCGGCAGCAGGCGCATGCCTTCCAACTCGGCGTGCAGCGTGAAGACCTCAGGTGCAACATCAAACCCTAGCACGGAAGCGGTGTTTGAGGCATTTTTGCCTGTGAGTGTAAGCAGCGTCTGATGCACATTGTCCGCAGTCACGCCGTCGAGCCCGATCAACTCGTCGAGGGTCGGCAGGGTGGTCGGCAGTTGCGGGCAGTCGATGATTTCGGCATTGACCACCGGATAGTGCGGCACGCCTTCGCCCGCCGCCGCTCGCCCATCGGAACAGTATTCAAAGCCCATCGATTGGGTGAGACGAAGCGCGTGGGTGTTCATCTGCCAGCCGGCCGCGCCGTGGGTTTTGGCCGGTGTTTTGAAAATATCGCAAAACCGATTCTGTGCGCGTTGCATTTCGGCGCGCGTCCAACCGGCCGATGCGCTGCGCACACCGTCCTGCCAGCGCACGTGATCCCAGCAATGAATGCCGACCTCGAATCCCTCATCGCGCGTTCGCCGCAGAATGTCGCCGCAGCGCCGCCCGATATCCGGGCCCGGCAGTAGCGTTCCATACAACAGGGTTGGAAAGCCGTAGTGCGAGATCACGGACGTTCGTTGCACTTTGGCAAAAAACCCCTTGCGAAACACGCGCTTGATGGCGCGACCCGTGTGATCAGGCCCGAGACTGAACAGAAACGTCGCGCCAACGTCATGCTTCTTGAACAGTGCAATCAGTTGCGGAACGCCTTGGCGGGTGCCCTTTAACGTGTCGACGTCGACCTTGAGTGCCAAATATCTTTTCATTGTTTGCAAATTATAGAGGTGCTCCATCTAAAATTTGCGCGATGACCATCGAAGAGCCCCAAACAGTCACGCCGAATCCGCAACTCACGCGTTATCGCCTGATGGGAGGCGAGGCAGCGGTGCGGCAGCTGGTGGATACGTTTTACGATCAAATGGATGAGGTCTGTAGGTTGAGCAAGATTTATTTGCCCAACAATCGGTCGTGGCGTTGGGCTGACGCTAGGATCCTCGTAGGTTGGGCAAGCTTTACCTGCCCAACATCGAATGCTGATTTGCCGGGAACGGTTGTTGGGCTTCGCGATACTCAGCACCAACCTACGCGCCGATCAAAAATCAGAAGGCCAGCGCCGCGATGTGTGTAATACGCGCAAGATTTGAATCTGTCGATCAACCACGCGGTAGGCCGTGATGTACGGCAGCTGACCGATGACCAGCTCACGCGTACCCAACACGCGTCCAGCGCGGCCGGAGGCGGGATAGGCCGTCAGAGTTTCGGTTTGCTCGATGATTTCGAGCGCCACCCGAATCGCGGCAGCCGGATGGTCTTGGCTGATGTATTCGACGATTGCCTCAAGATCATGTTCGGCCAGCTTGGTCCATTTGATTGGCGGCAGTTTTGGTGCGCTCAAGTGACGCGACCGAGGCGTTTTTCCCATTTCGCCTTGAGCTTGGCGTGGTCGATCAGTTCACTACGGTCAGCCTGTGCGATGCCTTGCTTGATGGCGGCAATTTGCCACTCTTGAGTATCGAGGTATTGGCGCACCGCCTCGGCCGAGAGCGAAGCACGGCTGCGCTCGGTGGCGCGCGCCAAATTGTCGAGCCGCTTGCGGAGTTCCGCGTCAAGCCGCAGAGAAACGATTTCAGTCATTGTTGATTCCTTGCTCGAAATGGATTGGGCATGACCCCAAGTGTCGATATTTGTATACATTGTTTACCGGCATGCAGTGCTTGTCAAGTTGCGCCGGTGGGATTGCATTGCTCCACCCAGTTTGTGTAGGGTGGGCAAGATTTGTTTGCCCAACAATCGATCATGGCGTTGGGCTTCGCGGTGCTCAACCCAACCTACATCCGCCTCAGCGTAGGTTGGGCAAGCGTTATCTGCCCAACACATGCTTCTAAGCCAGTGATTTAGCTAGAGTTTTTGCACTGCACAATGCTAAAATTGCAGACTTTTATTTAGTTGGTATCTCCATGCCTCGCGCGCTTCGCAACATCGCCATCATCGCCCACGTCGACCACGGCAAAACTACTCTTGTCGACAAGTTGCTCCACCAGTCCGGCACCTTCGCCGCGCACCAGCACATCGTTGAACGCGTGATGGACTCCAACGATCTCGAGCGCGAGCGCGGCATCACGATTCTGGCCAAAAACACGGCGGTCGATTACATGGGCGTGCACATCAACATCGTCGATACGCCGGGTCACGCGGATTTCGGTGGTGAGGTGGAGCGCGTGTTGTCGATGGTCGATGGCGTATTGCTGCTGGTGGATGCCGTTGAAGGCCCGATGCCGCAAACGCGGTTTGTCACCAAAAAGGCGTTGGCACTTGGCTTGAAGCCAATTGTGGTGGTCAACAAAATCGATCGCGACGGTGCGCGTCCGGATTGGGTGATCAATCACACGTTTGAATTGATGGACAAACTCGGTGCGACTGAAGAACAGCTCGATTTTCCGATTGTGTATGCGTCGGCCTTGAACGGCTGGGCGACATTGGATTTGGCCGAAAAGCCTGCCGACATGCGCGCACTGTTTGAAACCATATTGAAGCATGTACCAGTGCCGGTCGGTGACCCGACCGCACCATTGCAATTGCAAATTTCCGCACTCGACTACTCGACCTATCTGGGACGCATCGGTGTCGGTCGCGTGCGTCGCGGCACGGTCAAAGCCGGGCAGGACGTGTGGGTCATGACCGGCGGCAGCGAAGGCAAGTCGGCCACGCAGAAAAAAGCGCGCGTCAATTTGGTGCAGAGTTTTCAGGGGCTAAACAAAGTTGAACTCGCCGCCGCTGAGGCAGGCGAAATTGTGTTGATTACGGGTATTGATCATCTCGTCATCGGCTGCACCATTGCCGACATCGAAAAGCCAGAGGCACTGCCGACACTCGGTGTGGACGAGCCGACCTTGACCATGAACTTTCAGGTCAACACCTCGCCACTCGCCGGACAGGAAGGCAAGTTTGTTACCAGCCGCCAGATTCGCGAGCGCCTCGACAAAGAGCTGTTGGTCAACGTCGCGCTGAAGGTCGAGGAAACCGAAGACACCGACGTGTTTCGTGTGTCGGGTCGTGGTGAATTGCATTTGACCATCCTGCTGGAAAACATGCGTCGCGAAGGCTTTGAGATCGCAGTCGGCAAGCCGACCGTGGTTTATAAGGATATCGACGGCGTGAGGTGTGAGCCGTACGAAATGTTGACCGTCGACGTCGAAGAAGTGCATCAAGGTGCAGTGATGGAAGCACTCGGCGCGCGCAAGGGCGATCTAGTCGATATGGCGTCAGACAGCCGCGGTCGCACGCGGCTCGACTATCGCATCCCGGCGCGCGGCCTGATCGGTTTTCAGACTGACTTCATGAACATGACGCGCGGCACGGGGTTGAAGAGCAACGTGTTCGACGAATACGCGCCGGTGCGCGGCGATATTGCCTCACGTCGCAATGGCGTGCTGATCTCAGCCGAAAAGGGCGATGCGGTTGCCTATGCACTGTGGAAGCTGCAGGATCGCGGCCGCATGATTGTCTCGCCGGGCGATCGTTTGTACGAAGGCATGGTGATTGGCCTGCACAGCCGTGACAACGATCTGGTGGTCAATCCGATCAAAGGCAAGCAACTCACCAACGTGCGCTCATCGGGTACCGACGAAGCGGTGGCGCTGGTGCCGCCGATTCAAATCACGCTCGAGTCGGCGATTGGGATGATCGAGGACGATGAGTTGGTCGAAATCACGCCCAAATCCATTCGCATCCGCAAGCGCTTCTTGGTCGAGCACGAGCGTAAGAAGGCGTCGCGCAAAGCGGCGTAACTGGCACCATCGATCAAACAAAAGCCCCGCCATGCGGGCTTTTGTTTTGCGAGTAAAAGCGACGTAGGTTGGGCAAGATTTGTTTGCCCAACAATCGATCGTGGCGTTGGGCTTCGCGATGCTCAACCCAACCTACGGGGTCAACCCAACCTATGGGGTGATTCGATTGTGTAGCGACGTAGGTTGGGCAAGTTTCATCTGCCCAACATCGGTGATCGCAACACGGGCGATGGTTGGGCTTGATAAAACACCGGCCCAACCTACGCAACATTTGTGGTAAAAGTCCTTATTTGGCGGGCGTTTTCAGCCGAAATTGCCTGAAAACGCCCGCCAATGCTGGGGTTACGATTTCTTCAGATACTTATCGAGGAAGGCGAGGATGCGTTCGTACGCCTCAAGCGTGTTCTTTTTCTTTGAGAAGCCGTGACCTTCATCCGCGAACACCACGTATTCAACCGGCACGCCATTCTTTTTCACCGCCTCGACAATGTCGTCGCTCTCGGCCTTGATCACGCGCGGATCGTTCGCACCCTGAATGACGATCATCGGATGGCGGATCTCCTTGGCGTGGAATAGGGGAGATGTTGCCATCAGGAATTCGCGGTCTTTGACCGGGTCGCCAATTTCTTCATACAGCGCCTTGCGTTGCGCTTCCCAGTACGGCGGAATACTTTCAAGCGTACGAATCCAATTGGTCACACCAAAGATATTGACGCCGACCTTGAATGCTTCCGGTCTGAACGCGAGCGCCGCTGCCGTCATGTAGCCGCCGTAGCTGCCGCCCATGATGCCGATGCGTTCGATGTCCACGTGGCCTTGTGCCGCCAGCCAGGTTTTGGCTTCGATGCAATCCCATAGCGGCTCGCGGCCATGTTTTTTGTCGTCGGCCGCGTAAAAGCTTTTGCCGAACCCGCTACTGCCACGATTATTGATATCGAGCACCGCATAGCCGTGGTTAACCAGATGCTGCACTTGCGCGTAGTAACCGCGCGTCGCCTGTCCGCCGGGACCGCCATGTACCAGCACGATGGCCGGCACTTTGTTGGTGGCTGAGGCGGATTTCGGTTTGTAGTAGATCGCCGGAATCACCATGCCGTCGAATGACTTGAAGCGAATCACCTGCGCGTCAACGAGGTGGTTCGGGTTGATGTCCTTCGACAGCGCTTGCGTGAGCTGTTTGGCTTGTTTGGTTTTGAAGTCATACACAAACAGGTTGCTCGGCGAACGATCACCATTCAGGTAGAACGCCATCCGCGCACTGTTCTTCGAGAACGTCACACCGCGAATTTCGCCGCCGGGGAGTTTCGGTAGCGCGACTGGCGTTTCTTTTCCGTCGTTACCAACTTCGACCACACGAATCACGGTGCTCGCGTCTTCGTTGATGCCCGTTACCCGGTAGCGCCTATCGCGCGAAAAGTAGGTGTAGACAATGTCCCATTTTGCCCTTTCGTGATCGCTGAACTTGCCGCTGGCCAAGTCATAGGTGCGCAATTGCTTGAACTCGCTGCCTTCATCGCTGAGCAGAAAGAGTTTGGTTGACGCCGGGTCGAACGTCTGCGCGCTGTAGGAAATCGTCCCCTGATGGGGGGTGATGTTCTGCATGTTCGACTTGGCGACATTGAAGACGAAAATGTCACTATCGTTTCTGACATTCACCTTGTTTAGCGCAATCCACTGCTCGTCATCGCTGATGGTGGCGGGAGACATGCCTTGCTCGTTCTTGAACAGCATCGTGCGCGCATAGGTCTTGGTGTCGA
>JBCKPM010000064.1:0-10054 GCA_038901675.1 Usitatibacteraceae bacterium
AAGACGCTGGTCTATCTCCACGGCTTTCGCAGCAGCAGCCAGTCGCGCAAGGCGCGCGCACTGGGCGAATCGTTGCGTGTGCTGCGCAGCGATTGGGAATACATCACGCCTGACTTGTCGTTCGACCCGTCGGTGGCGCGAAAACAAATCGAGGCGATCCTCGCACGTTGCCCCAGCGCTGATTTGACGTTGATCGGTTCTTCGTTGGGTGGCTTCTACGCTCAGGCATGCGCCGAGGCAATCGCCTGCCGCGCGATTTTGCTCAATCCCTCGCTTGCACCGTTCGAGACGCTTGCGGCGCATGTCGGCACGCAAACAAGTTTTCACAACGATGAATCGTTCGAGTTCACCAGCGCGCACCTAGCGGCGTTGCAGGCAATGGACGTGCCAAACATTACTGCGCCCGACAGGTTCCTGATCGTGGTCGAAATGGGTGACGAATTGCTCGATCATCACGCGACGTTGGCGAAATTTGCTGCGTCACCGCGAATCGTCGTCGATGGTGGCAATCACGACCTTGCGTCTTTTCCATTGCACATTGGCGCGATCCTGCGCCACGCGGGACTCGACTCGTCGTAATCGGCGCGGCGTGTGGCGAAGCGAGCACTACTCGACCGCTATAATTCGGCGTCACGTTCAGCACCGACGTAGCCTGCCCCCAACCGCGAGACGAATCCCCCGCCATGAATGTTTTTTTTGAGGAAGACGGCGGATTCAAAGTCGCACGCGTGATGGAAGATATCGGCACGTCGCTGCAAGTCGAGGCATCGAGCGGCAAACGCAGCAAGATCAAGGCCAATAGCGTGTTGCTGCGGTTTGATTCGGCGCTGGGTGAATTGCTCCCGCGCGCCGACAGCCTCGCGGCAACCATCGAGCCGGATTTTCTCTACGAGGTGTGCGGCCCTGCGGAGTTCGGCTTTGAAGAGCTGGCGCTCGACTACTTCGGCCACAAGCCGACACCGGCTGAGGCCGCTGCGTGCGCCATCAAATTGCACAGCGCGCCGATGTATTTCTACAAGCGCGGCAAAGGCCGCTACCAAAAAGCGTCCAAAGACAATCTGAAAGCGGCGCTCGCTTCCATCGAACGCAAGCGGCGCGAAGCGGCCGAGATGGAAGTCTGGGTGCATCAGCTCAAGGCCGGGGTGATGCCAGAGGCGATGCGCCCACACATCAACCAACTGCTGTACAAGCCTGACCGCAATACGTTAATTGCCAAGGCGTGTGAAAAGGCCGTGGAAGAGTCGAGACAGAATCTTCCGCAACTTTTCTTCGCCGCGGGTGCATGGCCGCATCGCGCCGACACACCACATATGGCGCAACACGATTTCCACCTCGGCCGGTTTCTGGCCGAATACTTTCCGCGAGGCACGACGCAGCCGTTGGATCTCGCACTGGCGATGCCCTCCGGACTGCCAAACAGCGGTCGACTCGCTTACTCGATTGATGATGCGTCAACGGTCGAAGTCGACGATGCCTTCTCGTTTTACGTCATCGATGACGCACGCGTTGAGGTCGGCATTCATATCGCCGCGCCGTCGCTGTATTTCACATACGAGAGCGCACTTGATGGCTACGCGAAATCACGCATATCGACCGTCTACTACCCCGGTGCCAAAATCACCATGCTGCCGGACGCAGCGGTTGCCGCCGCCACACTCACCGAGGGACGCGATTGTCCGGTCGTGTCGCTGTACGCTGTGTTCGATCGCGCCAGCAGCGCGCTCATTTCGCTGCGTTCAGCGGTCGAACAAGTGCGTATCGCCAAAAATCTTCGTCTGCACGAATTGGAGTCGTGGCTGACCGACGCCGTGATTGTCGAGTCCGCTCATGCAGCGCAGCACGAATTCGGTGTCGAGCTGGTTGCGCTGCATGCAATCGCGATGGCGCTGCAAGAAAAGCGCGGTGCCAAAGACAACACCGATTACATCGATTACAACTTCGAAATTCTTGGCGACGGCGCACGCGTGGAAATTTCACAGCGCGCGCGCGGCAGCCCGGTCGATTCAATCGTCGCGGAGTTTATGATTTTCGTTAACAGCGAATGGGGCAAGCTGCTGGCGGAGAACAACGTGGCCGCCATTTATCGCGTGCAACAAAACATGAAGACGCGCATGACCACCGACGCCCTGCCCCACGATGGGCTCGGGGTTGCCAATTACGCGTGGTCATCTTCGCCTCTGCGGCGCTATGTCGATCTGGTGAATCAGCGCCAACTGGTGGCGCTGATCCAAGGCACACCGCCACTGTTTCCGCGGCGCTCGCCATTGCTCAACGAAATCGCGCGCCTATTCGATGTGACCTATGACGCTTACGCTGAATTTCAGCGCAATATGGAACGCTTCTGGTGCTTGCGCTACCTCGAACAAAACCGGCAGACGCAATTTGGTGCTACCGTCATCCGCGACGAGCTGGTGCGCGGCGCTGACTTGCCGTTGATCGTGAAGTTGAAGACCTCGGCCAACCTCGCCCCGAAAACGCCGGTGACGGTGAACATTGAGTCAATTGACTACTGGTCGATTGGAGGCGTGTTTTCTTTGCCGCCCGTCGCGCAAGACCCCCCTAAAGCCGAATAGAATAAGTTCATGCTCAAACGCTCCCGCTAGCGACGCGCGATGCTCCCGTTTTTGACGCGGCCCCGGCAAGTCGCACACGCCATCAACCTCCGTATCGACGAAAAACTCGACGCGGTGGCAGCCCTCCCCCCGCCGCCAGTCGCCATCTCCATTCAGCGCGTGTTAGCCGTTTCCATCCCCATGCAAACAGCGACCGTGATATCGGTCAGCGTACACGCCTTTATCGCCCTTGGCATTGGCTTCACGGTGCTTGATTCCAAGCGTTTCGCGCCGCCGCACAACATCATGGATGTCGTTCTGGTCAACGCCAAGAGCGAGACGCGCCCGACCAAGGCGCATGCGCTTGCGCAATCCAATCTCGACGGCGGTGGCAATACTGACGAAAAACGTCGCGCCAAAACGCCGTTACCGGCAATGGAACAGTCAGCGGCGCGCAACGAAGTGCAGGCCGCACAGGAGCGCGTGAAACAGCTCGAGGAAGAGCTGAAGTTGCTGATGACGCAGGCGCGCGCAGCGGCGAAAATTGCGCAGCGCGAACTGGTGCAGCCGAGCGGCTCACCCAACCCGAGCGCGGCCTCAGCCCTCATGCAGCGTTCGATTGAAGTCACCAATCTCGAAGCTCAACTATCCAGAGAGTACGACGCCTACCAACAGCGCCCACGAAAAAAATTCATTGGTTCGAGCACCACCGAGTATCGCTTCGCACAGTACATCGACAACTGGCGGCTCAAGATTGAGCGAGTGGGCAATTTGAATTACCCGGAAGACGCACGGGTGCGCCGCATCCGTGGCAAGCTGGTGCTGAGCGTTGGCATCAAGGCCAACGGCGATGTGGAGTCGATTGAAATCAATCAATCTTCCGGTAAACGCGTGCTCGACGACGCCGCACGCCGCATTGTGCAACTCGCGGCACCTTACGACAGGTTTCCGGACGGCTTCAAGCGCGACGTTGATATTCTCTACATCACGCGAACCTGGATGTTCGTCAGGGGCGACACGCTCGAAACACAGTGAACGCCGGCGTGACCTTCGTTGGCCGCCTCAAGGGTAGAACGCGCGCAGTCCGTAGCCTGAGGCCGTTGATTTCCCGGCCAGTTCAAGATTTACATTGACATAGAGTTCGACATTCGGCGCGAGACCTTCGTCTGCCGCTGGCGGGTGCCCCAAATAATCGGTTGGCAGCAATACGCGGCTTGATAGCACTACGTTGCTAGCGTCGGTGAGTTTTACTTCTATCGCCGGAAAATCCTGTTTGGTCGGCGCGCGATTGGCAATGGTTGCCGTGAGCCGAATTCGCCCGGGACGTCCGGGCGGCTCAATCAAATCCGACGACTCAATTTTGATCAGCGCCTGATCGCGACCCCACGAAATCGTACACCCCAGCACGCGGCATGCCGCCGCCAGATGTGGTCGAAGTTGCGGGTACTGCTGCACAATTTCGCTGCGAAATTGGAACACCGCCTGTAAGCCAAGGGTAGCCAGCGCCAGCGCCGCGAGCCAACGCCACGCGGACGATGACTCTGTGTATCGCGGCAGCGAACCACTGATCAGCGGATTATCAGCCGCGATGAGCGCTGCTGGCCCACCTGCGGCGTCATTGGTCGTGCGTTCACCCGCATCGTTGTCTTCACCGCGCTTGAGCGCCTCAAACGCATTGAACACATGCCTGCACCGACCACACATGACGCGACCTTGTCTGACGCCAAGCTGTTCGGGCGCGACTTTGAATTTCGCGCCGCAATTCGGACAAGTGATGAGCAGCATGCGGCGATTCTATATGAGGATACCCAGGTGTCGCCGCACGCATCGACGGCGCAGATGAACAATCAGGCTTTCGCCAAGCGGCACCCTGCGATGCAAGACCAGCCTTCGACACGTCGCCAGACAACAAGATTGAAGTAGGGTGCATAGATGGCGATGATGTCTTCGGCTTGCTCGTCGAGAATGCCCGCCAACACCAACTGACCCCCTGCGCGCGTGTGACTTGCCAGCAACGGCGCGAGCATTTTCAGCGGGTTGGCCAAGATGTTGGCCAGCGTAATGTCGGCGACGCAATCGAGCGCATTGTCCGTCGTATCGAAACGAATCGGTACATTGTTCTGTCGGGCGTTAAATCGTGCGGCTTCAATCGCGCCTGCATCGATGTCCACACCGACGGCTTCGCGCGCACCGAGCTTCATCGCCGCAATCGCCAATATGCCTGAGCCGGTGCCGTAGTCGAGCACCTTTGGCGCGTTGTGCACATTGGCTTCGAGCCATAGTAGACAAAGTCGTGTGGTGGGATGACTGCCGGTGCCAAACGCGGCGCCCGGGTCGAGGACGATATTGATCGCCCCGGCGTCGACGTTCGGCGCCTCATGCCAGGTCGGCACAATGGTGATGCGTGGCGAAATGCAAATAGGCGGAAACTGCGCTTGATTGTCGCGCACCCAATCGGCATCGTCGATGATCGCTTCGGTGAAACTGAGCGGTTCGGTTTCGAGTAGTGCCGCGACGTTGTGTGTCACTTCACCGCCGTTGACGCCGTCGGCAAACAGCGCCGTCAGTTCGCAGCGATGCCACAAGCCGCCGCTGGCCCCTGGTTCACCAAAAATGGCCCTTTCATTCGCCGTACCTTCGTCCGCATCGGCGACCGACACCGACAGCGCACCTTGCTCCATCAACTGGTCGCCGAAAACGTCAGCTTGCTCCCGACTCAGCGCGATAGTGATGGACAAAAATGGCATGGTGGACGTCAGTCACCGTCGCCTGCAATTTTTTTCAAACGTGCCATACGCGCTTCGAGAAAATGTATGGAGGTTCCGCCGCGGATAAACGCTGCGTCCGTAAGCAACTCCTGATGCAGTGACAAATTGGTATGAATACCTTCGATCACGAACTCCGACAATGCGACACGCATGCGCGCGAACGCTTGCTCGCGCGTGTCGCCGTGGGCGATGATTTTGCCGATGAGCGAATCGTAGTGGGGCGGTACGAAGTAATCGGCGTAGACGTGCGAGTCGACGCGAATGCCAGGCCCGCCTGGGACGTGAAACCGCGTAATGCGTCCGGGTGAGGGCACGAAGCTGACGGGGTTTTCAGCATTGATGCGACATTCGACGGCGTGCCCGCGCAATTGAATGTCCTTTTGGCGGTAGCGCAATTTATAGCCGGCCGCGATGCGCACCTGCTCTTGCACGATGTCGACACCGGTTATCATTTCGGTGACCGGATGTTCGACCTGCACACGCGTGTTCATCTCGATGAAATAGAACTCGTCGTTCTCGAACAAGAACTCAAATGTGCCCGCGCCACGGTAGCCCATCTTGATACACACTTCTGCACAGCGCTCACCAATCTTGTCGCGAATGCGCGCCTTGAGGTGCGGTGCCGGTGCCTCTTCGATAATCTTCTGGTGGCGGCGTTGCATTGAACAATCGCGTTCCCCCAGAAAAATAGCGTTCTTGTGCTCATCCGCCAGAATCTGGATTTCAATGTGGCGCGGATTCTCCAGAAATTTTTCTAGGTAGACCATCGGATTGCCGAACGCGCTTTGCGCTTCGGCCTTGGTCATCTGCACCGCGTTCACCAGCGCCGCTTCCGTGTGAACGACGCGCATGCCACGCCCACCACCGCCACCGGCTGCCTTGATAATCACCGGGTAGCCCACCTCAGACGCGATGCGTCGAATCTCGAGTGGATCGTCGGGCAGCGCGCCCTCAGAACCCGGCACGCACGGCACGCCAAATTTTTTCATCGCCGTTTTTGCGGCAACTTTGTCGCCCATCATGCGAATGTTTTCGGGTTTCGGTCCGATGAATACGAATCCAGAGTTTTCGACGCGCTCGGCGAAATCGGCGTTTTCCGACAAGAAGCCGTAACCCGGGTGGATCGCTTGCGCGTCCGTGACTTCCGCGGCACTAATAATCGCCGGAATGTTGAGATAACTTTCTCTCGAAGGTGCCGGACCGATACACACCGACTCGTCCGCCAGCATCACGTACTTGGCGTCGGCGTCAGCCTCGGAGTGCACAGCGACCGTCTTGATCCCCATCTCGCGGCAGGCACGCTGAATGCGCAGTGCTATCTCGCCACGATTGGCGATCAGAATCTTTTCGAACATGCCCCCTGGTTTGGGGCGGGAACCGAATACCGCCATGCCTGAACCCCGCGGTTATTCGATGATGAAAAGGGGCTGGCCATATTCGACCGGCTGGCCGTTCTCGACCAGAATCGCCTTCACGACACCGGCCGCGTCCGACTCTATTTCGTTGAGCAGTTTCATGGCTTCGATAATGCAAAGCGTCTGCCCTTTGGCGACGGATTGGCCGATTTCGACAAACGCCGACGCGCCTGGCGACGAAAACCGGTAGAACGTGCCCACCATGGGCGACTTCAACGTGTGACCCGCGACTTCAACGGGTGCAGCGGGCGCGGCGATTGCCGGTGCGGGTGCCGAAATCTGGGCGGGTGCTGATTGGATGTATTGCGGCACGGCAGAGGTGCCATGGCGACTGATGCGTACTTTTTCCTCACCCTCGGTGATTTCGAGCTCGGCGATGCCTGACTCTTGAACCAAGTCGATTAACGTCTTGATTTTGCGTAAGTCCATATGTGCTCTCCTGCCTTTGGTTTTCTTGTCGCCTCACTTCGTCTGGCGGGCGTTTGCTGCGGTGCTGCGTCGAGCCGCGATCAGTAGCGGGGACAGAATCGCCTGACGTCGCCATCAGGCGGTCAGGATTGAAATCAAGTGGTGCCCGGCTCAGGACTTGGCGATTTTCGGCAGCCGGGAAATTGCCGCAAGCAGTGCAAATTCATACCCCTTCGCACCCAAGCCGCAGACAACGCCTACCGCCTTGTCGGACAGGTAGGAATGCTGGCGAAATGGCTCGCGAGCATGAACATTCGACAAATGCACTTCGATAAACGGAATCGCGACCGCCAACAAGGCATCACGCAGCGCGATGCTGGTGTGCGTGAGGGCGCCGGGGTTAATGACGATAAATCCGGTGCCGTCGGTCTTCGCGGCGTGAATGCGATCAATCAGCGCACCCTCGGAATTGGACTGGTATGCGGCAACGCCGACCCCAGCGTCAACACCGAGGTTAGCCAGCCTAGAGTTGATCTCTGCGAGCGTTTCGATCCCATAGACCTCGGGCTCGCGGGTGCCAAGCAGGTTCAGGTTTGGGCCGTGCAAAACCAAGATACGGGGTGCGGAGCTACGTTGCATCGGCGAAGTTTGCCTGAAATTAGGCGACGTTGCGCGATTTTTGATGAAATTTACTGACAAACGAGTCAGCGTCCTGCTCTCCAAGCACCCGTTATCGGAGGTCGAAAACGCATTTGCTCAAAACTAATGCAAATGTGCGGAGCGCTCGCCTTTCCTTAAGGTGCGCGCGAACGATGATGTTCGCTAAATTGCCGAAGATGCGGCAATTTAGTTACATTTGTAAAACTACGAGAGATTTTGTTCGACCAATCTCGTCAATTCGGCTTCAGTCACCACGCCGGTCTTGGTCATCACAATATCGCCGGATCGGTTTAATACGATGGTGAAGGGCAGCAGGCCAAACTGATTGCCGAGCCGTTTTGAGAACGCAATCGCCTGCGCCTCATCAGGGAAGACGGGGTAGTTGATTCCAAGTTTTTCTGAGAAGTTGGCCGCATTTAGCCTGGAATCAGCGGCAATACCAACTATTTGCAGCCCTCGCGTCGCATATTTTTGCTGCATCTGGATCAGCGTCGGAATCTCTTCAATGCACGGCGGGCACCAACTTGCCCAAAAGTTGATCACCAACAACCGGTTGCCCCACTGCGCCAGGGGCTGGTTCTTGCCGTTGAGGTCGACAAACGACGCGGCATAAATCACCGATCCAGTCGCCGCGGAGCCGCTCTTGACCGCATTGGTCACCGCCGGTTCGCGCTCGCGCTGGCCGATGAGCAGCGCCGCGCCGAACAGCGTCAGCAGCAACCCCGCTGCCGCGAGCGCGAACCGCCAAGGCTTGGTGGTCGGCATGGGTTATTTTTGCGGCGAAAACGGTGCCAGAGAGGCGGGACGACCGAACCCGAGCGATGTAAGCGAGCCGAGCGGCAAAATCCAGGGGCTCTCCGATCGCGCCGCTGCCTTGGCTTTCGATACCGTCGCCGGTAGCACAAACTCGTGCTGTTGCGGCGGAAAGCACACGCCCGCGGCGGCGCAACCTTGCGATGTCACCAGAAACTTGGTGGCCATTTTCGGTGGTGAAGGTGCCCCGTTCGCACCGCGCGTGGACTTACTCTCGATCACGGCTGACGCCGGCAGGGCGAGAATCGCCAGATCGACTAGCAACACGACCTGCTTGTCAAAAATCTCAACTCGCCCAAACGTAGGATCGTCGACGTATCTGCCCTGCGGCAGCGACAGCACGAACTGAGACTTGGCAGGCTTCGCCTCGTCTCCACGTGCGCCGTTCGGACGGCGTGCGACCGCAGGCAACTTGAATTCGCCCTCGACACGAAGTCGGTCGCGATAGAGGTAGTAGCCCGGCGCCACGTCGAACCGAATTTCAGCCGTCCACGGGTCACGAAAGCGCAATTGTGGCTTAAAAGCCTGCCCCGGCTCGAGCAATTCGGCGGCCACTTTATCGACCGCAGGTGACACGATGGGTGTCGATTTCGCTGCTGCACTTGACTCCGGCGTAGCCCAAGTGGCGGCGCAAAAAGTCAGCGCCAGAACAGCAAGTGCTAACTTATTTTGTATCGGGGCGCTAGCGGTGTCGTTCATCGTCGATCCGGTTGGGGCGGGGGGGCTTAGAGGCCGTAGAAAGGGCCCAGCGAATGCTCGGAGAAATTGGCGGATCGATGTCAATTTGCTGAAAAGTTGCGCAACACGTGCATTCACCCGACCACCGCGCCCGCCGATAAACAAATTATCCGACGCGCAGAACGATGATCGCAACTCATGTGTCTATGCGTTAGTCGCAATTGACCGCGTCGCGTTCCACGACGGATGTTGTAATTGCGGCCATCGGGCGCATTTAGTGTTTGTCACGCTCTGCCTTGCTGTTCACAATAGGAAATCTATGCGCTTCTTCATCTTGGTCATTTTAATGGGCTTTCCGCTGTTGGAGGGAGCGCTGCTATTCAAACTGGCTTCTGGGCCATCCGGCAGCGGCGCGTGGGTGCTCGCCTGGCTGGTGTTTGCGGCCATCGCCGGGGTTGTGCTGATTAAGCAGGCGCGCTTTTCACTCGTCACCAGACTGGGGCAGGCGCTTTCGCACGGTCAGTTTTCGATCGCCGCGGTCATCGATAGTTTTCGCACCGTCATCGTCGGCTTGCTGCTGATTTTTCCCGGCCTCATTTCTGACGTGCTGGCGCTCGCCATTTTGCTCATCCCCATTCGAGAGCCCGCACTCGCTCGTGCCAGCGCTGCGCGCCGCGATCACGACCCCGCCTTTTCCGGCGGCGCAATCGAAGGTGAATTTCGCCGCGAATAGCCGCTGCGTGCCGCAACCCGGCCCCGC
>JBCKPM010000065.1:0-9911 GCA_038901675.1 Usitatibacteraceae bacterium
CCCATCCAAGCTCAGTGCTAAAGGAGTCGAAATAGGGTTTGGATTCCTCATTACCGTTATCTGGATTTTGAGCCCGCCGTGGTCCTAAATCCTGCAAAGCGCCGTAGAGATATCCGCATTTGCGGCAGGTAACCACCTCAACAAGCTTTGACTTGCGGTCAACCCGGTAACAATCCGGACAATCGCCTTCCGGCGTTTTGGGGTCACTTTTTCTTGATACAAAGAAAGCTGGCCTTCCGTCTCGGCGACCCGGGCAATTCTTATGCAAACAGATATGCAGCCCATCTTGAGCCTTGACGAAATAATGCAGCCGCGTGGGCAGCAAATCTTCGTGGTGCTCATCCGCCTTCGCCGCGGCGACAACTTCCAACAAAGCCTGTATGCCATCTTCTGACTGCGGGTCGCTCGGCCACAACAATCCGGCTGCATCTTTCAGCAATGTGGGTTTTGTTAATATTTCTTTGCGAAGGCGGTACAAATTCCCGTCGTAGTTAAGCAAAGATGCAAGGTTTTTATCAGGACCGCTCATCCCTAGATACAGGCGCACATCGGCTTGAGGGTCGTTTCGCAGAGTCTCGGCAGCTTTCAGGTATTTATCCGGTCCCGGATAAACCGAGGGCTGCTGAAGAAACGGTTCTGCCGTCGTTCCATAAATGGGGTTAGGTTCCGGGAAGTCGTTATTAAAAAGATCAGACGCAAATTTGCGGACTTTCTTCTCACTCTCGGGATCGTCTCGCTTGCCCAATGTGGCTGACGTGGCAATGCAGGTGAGTTTCTCCAGCCCCAGACGGTCTTTTAGCCGCCTAACAAGGAAAGCAATCTCCGTTGCCTGCACGCCGCGGTAAGCATGGGCTTCATCGAGCACCAGAAATTTGAGGCGGGCATTTTCAAAAATCGGAGCATCTACCGGACGTTCAAGAAGATACTCCAGCATGGAAAAATTTGTTATGAGTATCTGCGGCGGATTGGATCGTATCGCTTCACGGTGATTGAGGCGATTCGGAATATCCGCGCGCAACTGCTCCTGCACTCGTTGCTCAACGTTTCGTTGCAATTCTTGCTGAGTAAGCGGCCGATCAGCTAACTCCCCGCGGAATTTTTCCCTGAGTCTTGCTACATAGTCGGCTTGGGTCTTTGGCGTTTGCCCGGTAAATCGGGCAAAAAAGATTTGTGAGTGGTCTCTGAGCATCTGCTCCCATTCGGTAAGTTGGTCATTCACCAAGGCGTTAAGCGGGTAGATGATGACAGCGCGCAGCCCCGGCGCTGGGTCACGGAGCAGATCGTCCAGGATGGGAATCTGGTAACACAGGGTCTTGCCGCTACTTGTGCCAGTAGCTATAACGGTATTAATTCCGTTGAGAAGCAATCGAAGCGCATCCGTTTGGTGTTTCCAGAGGCCGCGCCCACCAAGCCGTTTGTGTATGGTTTCTATTGTTTTCTCATGCAAGGCGAGTTTTTCGAGGGACTCGCCTTCCTGATAGATTTGCGACTTTTCCAGATATGGGCCATTAACCAGTTCCTCGGCCGTCAACTTCTCTTCCCAAGCCCTTTTTGCGTGGTCGAAGACGGGATGAAACCTGTACCCGGTCCTGAGTAATTCGAGGTACGGCAAAAATACCTCTTCTTGAAAACGAGACGTTAATGAGTCCATAGTTCTCCGCCTATTACAACGTTGTGCTTTTTCAGATACCTTTCGAGCGCACTGCGCAAACTCAGGTGCCATATTATTTGGAGATATGGAGCCCCGCCTCTTTTATCTATAACGTCGATGACAGGTAGTTCGTGATTAGGCATTTCATGATACATGCGACGATACAATCCCCAAAGTATTGGAGGATCGCCGCAATACTCCATCTGACACCTGTCACCACTCAGCGGCTTCAACACCACCCGTGACTCGTGAATCTCCCATTTGCGTCCTCGTTGCAAAAGTAATCCATGGTCTGCATATTTGCACAGTAGACGGTATGAGATGCGCAGATTAGGAGCGATGGCATCCTTAGCCAGCATTAAGTCATCCCATTTCATTCCTTCGGTTGATTGGCAAAGGAGGAACCACGGTAGAAATGCGCCGGGGAGATTCTTCCAGCATTTACCCATGCCATGTTTTGGATTGTCTTTGTAGATTTTGTAATAAACCGTGAATTCTGGTGATCTTATAGACAGTACCCTGTTCCCGTTCATGGAAAGGGGCTTGAAAAACTTTGGAAGTTCTTGAAAGCTCTTCGCAGTACCCGTAACTTGCTCCATGACCGGACGGCTGCTACTCCATTTCCAAAAATAGAATTCCCTAGCATCATCTGCCTGTATAGTGGCGCATTCCCATTGGCCACCGGCTGACTTGTCATCTATGAGAACCTCAAATCTTTCGTCCAATTCAGTTTTGTTGTCCCGAAAGTAACCGCGCGGAATTGAGACGCACAAAACAGGCCATTGCTCGATTTTCACCGTATCTTGTTCACGGCCAAAATAAGCGGCGTGTTCGCCTTTCCCGGCGAAGAATCTAGCCTCGATTTTGGCCTTTGTTCTAAATCGAATTGTTCTAGTGTTGCCATCCTGTTCCCTTAGACGAAGCTCAGCATATTTCCCGGTAGGCCAAAGGCGCGTCACAAAGCATACTGTTCCATCCGATAGTTCAAATTCTTCATTCGGTGGATTGCCGTCTTCATCAAATTCTTCACGAGATACAACCTCGATCTGTTTTTGAGTAACCAGCAAGTAACTCTTCAGTGGCAATTCATCGCGGTCAGGATTAACAACTTGGCGTCCCCCGCTCTCTAAATCGAAGAGACCCCAAGGATCCAGGCCGCGCAACCGTTGGGTCTCGCTTCGTTGCCCTGATTCAAGCTTTAAAAGTAGCGGGTTATGAAATGCCTCCGAGTTCAGAAGCAGTTCATCAGGGTCGGGGGCGGCTTTTTGGATGTACCTTCCCACGTGCCAATTCGCGGGTAATTTCTCCCGCTTCACGGCCGGCAAATAGAGACTTATTCGTCGTCTCTGGTCATCCCACGTCAGTCTGGCGCGGTCTTGAAAGAGAGAATCTGGATTTTGCGGACGGAGGAACTCGGCAGTCTCCGGAACCTCGTCAAAATATTCAACACGCAGCAGGATACTTGCTAACTGTGCAATGTCATCAATGGTTAGGCCTGAGTCATCGGTAAGAATTTTACGAGCATCGAGCATTTCCTGAATAAAGCTGCTCGCTGATTCGCGGTTGTCAATTAGGAATCTCTTCAGTCGTTGCCGACCGCCAGCGCGCTTCCCAACAGCGTCAACCCATTCTTCTTCCGTCAATGTCTTCCAATCTTTTCGCCACAAGGCCCATTCACAGATATCGAGAAATCCATCCCATAACGAAAGTGGGATGCCGATGTGATGAACTGCTGAGCCAACAAAGTCTGTACCGTTGTCGCGGGGCTTGAGCTTTAAGCCAAAATACTTGGCTGCTTTCGCGAATGCACCATTGATTTCTTGTTGTTGATTTGCCGGCAATAGATCGCTGCCCACGGACTTGGCAAATTGTGGCCAGAAAGTGTTCTCGTCGTATTCGTAGAACGCTAGACCAGCATAAAGCACCAGAAGGCAGGACGGGTGTTGCCCGAGGGCGGGTCTCCAGTTTTGCCACTCGGTTCTGACCGACGACAAATAGTCGTCCCATCGGGAGTGGTCAGGGACAACCGGCAGTAGAACGCCAGCCCTACTCCTCTGTGGTAGGGCTATTTTCTGAATTTCTGGCGTAAAACATTTTTCCCAATGCTTGAGCGCATGAAGGGTCAGATCAATACGGGATAAATCACCTGTGCTCAAAACAGACCCCTCCACTACAATGGATAAAATGGAACGCTACCCATTTTTAACACGAGAAAACAGTTTGCTTTCTTCCTGCATAGTCGCTGAAATTCTGCGCGCGCTCACAAATGGAAATGTGCGTACATCATCTGTACTCAATACAGATCGCTATACCCGCCGCGATTTCTTCCATCACCGGTTCGGGAGCTATGCCCAGTTTCTTGACCCAACGCACCTGATCAACAAAGGATAGGAATTCCAACGCCACTTTTTGAAGTATCCCGTGCTTTTCAGTCGTAGTCCATCTGGGAATTTGTGTCGAAGAACCTAAAAACCCGCCCCGGTTAGCCCGTTGTACGTATCTGGGGTCACATATGCGGCGGAAATTTGCCACTCATGTGACCCAAGGCACGAGCAATCTCTGACGAGCGGTTGCTCGTCTTTCCCTACCACGCCACGCGTTGATCGAACTCGTAGTCCGGCGCCGGTTGCGCCTGCGGATCGATTTCGCCAGGCTCGGTGCCCGGCATCTCCCAGAAAAAAACACTTGCCCCTCAAAGCTTTTTGGTTATACTTCGCTTCAAATCTGCGCGTTGAGTATTTGAGTATATATACCGCTGACGTTCGTCCGCAGATTCCCTGGCAGTCCTTCTGATACACACCCCCGCAAGAGTTGCACCCTGATTGGATCACGGCAAGCCGTGCCATCAATCGAAGGACGGGTCAATTTCTCGCTGCCTACCGCTAAGTGTTTTGCTCGACGTCGTGTCGGCCTTGCGGTAATACAGTCCATGTTCGACTTTGGGATATCCCCAATCCGATTCAACGCCACACGGTAAATCCGCCATGCAATTATCCGAAATGAAATTGAAGCACGTCTCCGAGCTCGTCGAGATGGCCGGTCAGGCCGAACTCGAGGGCGCCAACCGGTTGCGCAAACAAGAACTGATCTTCGCGCTACTCAAGCATCAGGCGAAAAAAGGCGAGGCGATTTTTGGCGACGGCACGCTCGAAGTGCTGCAAGACGGCTTTGGCTTTCTGCGCTCGCCCGACATCTCCTACCTCGCTGGTCCGGACGACATTTACGTCAGTCCGTCGCAGATTCGCCGCTTCAATCTGCACACGGGCGACAGCATCGAAGGCGAGATTCGCACGCCGAAGGAAGGCGAACGCTATTTCGCGCTGGTGAAGGTGGACAAGGTCAACGGTGAACCACCTGAAGCCGGCAAAAACAAGATTTTATTTGAAAACCTCACCGCGCTGTTTCCGAATAAACCGTTTACGCTCGAACGCGACATCAGATCCGATGAGAACATCACCGGCCGCGTTATCGACATCATCGCCCCCATTGGCAAGGGACAGCGCGGTCTGCTGGTCTCCTCGCCGAAGTCCGGCAAGACGGTCATGTTGCAACACATCGCACAAGCCATCACCACCAACCATCCGGAAGTCGTGCTGATTGTGTTGCTGATTGACGAGCGCCCGGAAGAGGTTACCGAGATGCAGCGCACCGTCAAGGGCGAAGTGGTTTCTTCAACCTTTGACGAGCCCGCCACGCGCCATGTGCAAGTCGCCGAAATGGTGATCGAAAAAGCCAAGCGCCTGGTCGAGCACAAGAAGGACGTCGTGATTTTGCTCGACTCGATCACCCGTCTGGCGCGCGCCTACAACACCGTGGTGCCGGCATCCGGCAAGGTATTGACGGGTGGTGTAGATGCCAACGCATTGCAACGACCAAAACGCTTTTTCGGTGCGGCACGCAATATCGAAGAAGGCGGCTCGTTGACCATCATTGCCACGGCACTGATCGACACCGGCTCGCGCATGGACGATGTGATTTATGAAGAATTCAAGGGCACCGGCAACATGGAAGTACATCTTGACCGGCGCGCGGCGGAAAAACGCGTCTACCCCGCGATCAACGTGAATCGCTCAGGCACACGCAAAGAAGAGTTGTTGCTAAAGCCGGAAATTCTTCAGCGCGTCTGGGTGTTGCGCAAGATGATGTATTCAATGGATGAGCTCGAAGCGACAGAATTCTTGATCGACAAGCTCAAAGGCACTAAGAACAACGCCGAGTTTTTCGATTCGATGAAAAAGATCTGAGGCAACGCTCAGCCACGCCGTAGTGACGTGCGCGGAGATAATTTAACCGGCACAAATTATCTTGAAGTGGTTCCCCTCACCCCGACCCTCTCCCGCGAGGGGAGAGGGTGAGAAGTGCGGCGCGATGATGAATACTTCATCGTGCCGAATCAATAAAAGGGTACCTCTAAAAATTCAATCAAGCCGATGATGGCAAGGCGCAAAGTCGCGAAAAAGCGCAGTGTACATGTAGTACATGAGCATTTTGAGCGGCTTTGCAACGCCGCCAGCGCGGCTTCAGTGAATTTTTAGAGGTGCCCAAAAGCGTGCATTTGTGAGCCGGATACCTTAAACGCGGTATAGCCCCTTGCCATAGACGCGGCAGTACAATGGCCGACCCCCTGTTCGAGTCCATGCCAATGCCACGCGTATTGATAGTCGAAGATGATGTCGAGTTCCGCGATCGATACGCTGCCATCCTGTCCAAGGATTCCGCGTTCGAAGTAGTCGCGAGCGTCGGCACCGGTGCAGATGGCCTTGCCATGCTCGATCTTAGGAAACCAGACATCCTGTTGGTCGATCTCGGTTTACCTGACCTGTCCGGCATTGAAGTGATCCGCCACGCCAGCCGCACCCTGCCCAACTGCGAGAGCATGGTCGTCACTGTGTTTGGTGACGAGGGACATGTTGAGTTTGAGTGCCGCCACCCGTCATTCGATGTCAATCGATTCGACGTACATCAGTTCGCACGACCCGACGCCAGTGTCGTCGCGTGACACCGAGCTGACCCAGCGCCAGCCATCGGCACGTCTGACCTCAACCAGCCGCCCCTTGAGCGCCACCACATGCCCGATACGCACCGATTTCAGGCGCGCGTCAACCTCGCTATTCGCCGGAATCAAGTGCATGTTAGCGCTGTGACGCGACATCACATCCACCGGCAGCGGCAAGCTGACACCAGGCTTGGTGCGAAAGTAATACCAGCGGTTGCCTTGCGTCACGTTCAATGTATCGAGCACTGCGGTGTCGGACATCGGACCCCAGCCGACCGCAAAGTCAATCGGTGAAATGGCAGCGCCAGCGTCGAAACGGTATGACTCAATGCCGAGCACGCGTGCGCGCAACTCGTATTGCGCCAGGGGACTCACGCGAAACCCCTTGACCTCAAATGCGGGGCTGCGCTCCGAACTTTGCTGCGGTGCCTCGGCCACCAACATCCCCGACGTCCGATAGACGCGGCGCGCATCAAACCAGTTCCAGCCACCATAGACCAACAGTGCCAGACACAGCCACGGGAACCAGTGCTTCATGTTTGCGCTTAGTCTCGCGTCGCGGTGCTGTACGCGCGCGGATCAGGCGCGCAATGCCGTCAACACTTCGTCGAGCATTTTTTTCGCGTCACCGAACAACATGCGATTGTTGTCTTTGTAGAACAGCGGATTATCGACGCCCGCGTAGCCGGATGCCATTGAGCGCTTCATCACGATGGACGTTTTGGCTTTCCACACTTCGAGCACCGGCATACCGGCGATCGGACTGGTGGGATCATCCTGCGCTGCCGGGTTCACGATATCGTTGGCACCGATGACCATCACCACGTCTGTGTTCGGAAAATCTTCGTTGATCTCATCCATTTCCATGACGATGTCGTACGGTACGCGCGCCTCGGCGAGCAACACATTCATGTGCCCCGGCATACGACCCGCGACTGGATGAATGCCGAAGCGCAC
The DNA here is from genome assembly GCA_038901675.1 of Usitatibacteraceae bacterium. Classification (GTDB taxonomy): domain Bacteria; phylum Pseudomonadota; class Gammaproteobacteria; order Burkholderiales; family Usitatibacteraceae; genus UKL13-2. Next base: position 7,605 of record JBCKPM010000065.1, read on the forward strand.
GTTGACTTTTCTCTCTCGCAGCGTCTTGGTGATCTCGAACACGGTGTGCTGCGCCTGTGCCACCGCCATGCCGTATCCAGGGACAATGATCACGCTCTTGGCGTCGCGCAATAAATCCGCCGTCTCCAGCGCATTGATCGCAACCACCTCGCCGACCGGTGCCACCGCGCCACCGGCCACCGCCTTCGGCGCACCGCCACCAAAACCACCGGCGATGACGCCGATGAAATTTCGATTCATCGCACGACACATGATGTAGGACAAAATCGCGCCGCTCGAGCCGACCAACGCACCGACCACAATCAGCAAATCGTTGGACAGCATAAAACCGGTCGCCGCAGCGGCCCAGCCGGAGTAACTGTTCAACATCGACACCACCACCGGCATATCCGCGCCACCAATGGCCATCACCATGTGAATGCCAAACAACAGCGCGATGACGGTCATGACCATCAGCGGCAGCATGCCGGCTTCAATCGTGGGCGCTTTCATAAACTGATAGCCGAACACAATTACCACAATCAAGCCGATCAAATTCATCCAATGGCGCGCGGGCAGCAACAGCGGCTTGCCGCCGATTTTGGCCGACAGTTTAAGAAACGCGATGATGGAACCAGAGAATGTCACCGCGCCGATTAGAATGCCGACGTAGACCTCGATGTGGTGGATGGTAACTTCGGCGGGCGTGAATCCATTCGACGAGGTGGGATCGATGTAACTGGTGAACCCCACCGCCATCGCGGCCAAGCCGACCAAGCTGTGCATCAACGCAACCAGCTCCGGCATTTGCGTCATTTTCACGGTGCGCGCGGCATACAGCCCGACACTTCCACCGACGAGCATGGCACCGATAATCCACGGGATGCCCGCCGCTGTCACGCGCGGGCCGAAGATCGTCGCGGCAACCGCAATCGCCATGCCGATCATGCCGTAGAGGTTGCCGCGCCGTGACGACTCTGGATTGGACAGCCCGCCCAGACTCAGGATAAACAAGATGATGGCCGCGATATAGGCAACCGTTACCAAACTGTCTGACATGGTTGTGGCTCCTATTTGCGAAACATCGCCAGCATGCGGCGCGTGACGGCGAATCCGCCGAACATATTGACGGCCGTGAGGCCCATGCCGAGCACCGCCACCCAGCGAATCAGCTCATCTGGCCGTGCGCTACTGCCCGCCACACCAACCACGGCGGGCGGTGCAATTTGCACCAGCGCACCAATGATAATGATTGACGAGATGGCGTTGGTGACGCTCATCAGCGGCGTGTGCAATGCAGGCGTGACATTCCACACCACCATGTAGCCGACAAAACACGCCAGCACGAATACCGTGAAGTGGCCGAGAAAAGCAGGCGGCGCATTGGCGCCGACAAACCAGAACAACACCGCTGCGACTGCAAACATGATCGAAAGCCTGGTCGCGCTCATCGGCTCGGATGGCGCGCCGCGACCTTTCTTAGCCACGCTCGGCACGGCAGTTTTGGTCACCATCGCGGGGGCTACGGACACTTTTGGTGGTGGTGGCGGCCATGTCACCACGCCGTCCTTGATGACCGTCGTGCCACGCAGCACTTCATCATCCATATTGACGTTGATAACGCCGTCCTTGGTCTTGCACAATTCTTCCGACAAGCGAAACAAGTTGGTCGCATACAGCGTACTCGCCTGTTTGGCCAATCGGCTCGCGAGGTCCGTGTAGCCAATGATGGTGACGCCATGCTTGACCACAATCTTGCCCGGCTCGGTCAACTCGCAATTGCCGCCCTGCTCGCCCGCCATGTCGACGATGACGCTGCCGGGTTTCATCGATTGCACCATCTCGGCGGTAATCAGCTTGGGCGCGAGCTTGCCCGGGATCAGCGCGGTGGTGATGATGATGTCCACTTCACGCGCCTGCTTGGCGAACGTGTCGCGCTGTGCTTGCTGAAAGCCCTCGCTCATCACTTTGGCGTAACCGCCGACGCCAGTGCCTTCTTCGACGTAGTCGACCGGCACGAATTCGCCACCAAGGGAAGTGATTTGATCGGCGACTTCGGGCCGCGTATCGTTGGCGCGCACAATCGCACCGAGTCCCACCGCCGCACCGATGGCCGCGAGCCCCGCGACACCGGCTCCGATAACGAACACTTTCGCGGGTGGCACCTTACCCGCCGCCGTAATTTGCCCCGTGAAGAAACGACCAAACGCGTGCGCAGCTTCGATCACCGCGCGATAGCCGCCGATGTTAGCCATTGAACTGAGCGCATCGAGTTTTTGCGCGCGGGAAATGCGGGGCACGGAATCCATCGCCAGCACTGTGACGCGG
>JBCKPM010000066.1:0-9599 GCA_038901675.1 Usitatibacteraceae bacterium
TTTCAGACGGAGGTGTAAGTGAAATCCATCTCAGTATTCAACAATAAGGGCGGTGTAGGTAAGACGACCCTGACATTCCATCTCGCTCATGCACTTGCATCCATGGGCCACAGGACATTGGTGCTTGACCTTGATCCTCAGTGCAATATTTCCATTCTGGCGCTTGATCAAGAGTATTTGCATGAAATCTGGAGAGAAGAAGACGAGTTCATTGACGATTATCAGGCGGCACGTGACAAGCTGACGGAAAAGCAGTTCAAGTCCATGTCTATGAAGCCACGCTCGATACATTTCATACTTAAGCCCACCGAAGATGGCGCGGCTGAGCCGCCAGATGACGCGCCTCCTATAGAAATTGCGCCTGGGCTGCATCTCATTCCGGGTCGCTTGAGCATGCACATGTACGAAGACAAAATTGCGAGCCGCTGGAGTGAGGTTTATTTAGGGCAGCCATTGGCTCTAAGGACTGTCAATAGAGTTCATGAACTCGCACGACGTTATGCCGCAGCATATGACTATGAGTATGTGATCATCGATACTTCGCCCAACTTGGGGGCAATGAATAAGGTTGTCATATCGACTACCGACAGTTTTCTTATCCCATGTATGCCCGACATGTTTTCGTTATACGGAATTCGAAATATTGGAGCAGCGCTCGGTCGATGGAAGCAGGAATTCGACACAATTCATAGGCTGCTTTCTGACGATAAGCGCCGTCAATTCCCAGAACGATTCGTAAAGTTACTTGGCTATACGATCTACAACGCGCGCAAATATTCAGGAAAGAATAAGCCGTGGAATCTTGCGACTGCGCACTACAACTACGCAATGAAAATACCTCCTGCAATTCGCACCTTTATTCCGAGGGATGTGCGGTCACAGATTTCCGATGCGCAACTTAAAATGCCGATCGGTGAGACCGCCGTAATGCACTCTCACAACACGCTCCCGGCGATGGCCCAAAAATACCAAGTTCCGATGTGGGAGGTGCCGGACCAGCGGCTCGAGGCTGCAGACATGACAACAATTATTGGCAATCGCCGCATATATGAAGACACCAAGAGCCATTACGTAGAGTTCGCCAAGGACCTCATATCTCGACTTAAATTAGTTTGAAAGGATGGGGTGCTGGGATGAAGAAGAATGATCGCATCTTGAAAGCCTATGATGAGTTGTCTCACGAACTGCGAATCTTCATGGAAGGGGTCGCGAAGTGGTTCGCGGAACATCCATCTTTAGCCGGCGGCGACCTACCGATAGTGCATTCTGTAAAGAGTCGGTTAAAGAATCCCGATCATTTGCTGCACAAAGTATCTAGAAAGACTGCGGAGGGAAGGACAATCACCCCCGAAAATCTATTCCTTGAGATAACTGACATAGCTGGAGTGAGAGTACTGCACTTGTACCAACAGCAGTTTGGGTCGATCCACAGTGCGATCTTGCAAAAAACGAAAGCAAAAGATTGGACCCTTGCAGTTCCACCGATCGCGTACACATGGGATCCGGAGTCTGCAAAATTCTTCCAATCGCTATCGATCAAGGTACAACAAAAAGATAGTTTCTACACGAGCGTTCACTACGTGGTAAAGCCGCGTAAAGATGCTGAAATTGCGTGCGAAATTCAAGTTAGGACGCTGTTCGAAGAGATTTGGGGCGAAATAGATCACGCTCAAAACTATCCGATTAAGACGACGAGCCTGAGTTGCAGCGAACAATTGCGCGTTCTATCCAAGGTCGTTGGGGCAGGCAGCAGATTGGCCGATTCAATTTTTAGAACTTCCTCATCCAGCAAGAAATAAGCTGGCACCGGAATCAAAGGTGCCATCGTCAATTGTTTTGTGGAAGCAAAGCTCCCAGCGGACAACGGGGTCAGGTCTCAATACTGTTCGGATAAGTGCATTTACCCGCAGCCTGTCGAAGCAGGAAGCGCGCCGGCAGGCCCAAGCAGTGTGCTATCCGAACAATATTGGGTGTTCAGGTCTAGAAAGATAGATGTAGGCGTAGGTCACGCACCACCACGCGAATTAATTTTCCGTTGCTCGTCTTTAGTAAAATAATGAAACCCTAGTAATGGCGGGCGTTTTCAAGCATTTTTGCTTGAAACAGCGCACCAATAGGCGAGTTTGGCTTTTTACCCAGCTTTCTATGCGGCGCGCAGCGCGTCGACAATTTTCATACGTGCGGCGCGCATGGCCGGCAGAAATCCGCCTACCGCACCCATGATCAGGGAAAAGATCAGCGTTTGCACCACGATTTTCGGTGTCAGCGTGAAGGAAAAGGCAAGCTGCGAGAACGACTGAAAGTTGAGCGTTGAGATGGTGATGGCTTGCAAGAACGACGCGAAAAACAGGCCCGCAATCCCGCCGACCAAACCGAGCAACAGCGACTCGCCGAGAAACGCCGCGAGAATGGAGGGGCGGCGAAATCCCAGCGCGCGCAGCGTGCCGATCTCGGCAGTGCGCATCGCGACAGAAGCGTACATGGTAATCGCCGCGCCGATGATGGCACCGATGGAAAAAATCACGGTCAGCACGTTGCCGAGAATGGTGATGAATGCCGATAGCGCGCGCGATTGGTCTTCGTAAAAAATCTGCTCACGCTTGCTATCGATCGTCAGACGCACGTCAGCAGCGATGCCCTTGACGAGCGCGTCAAAACTGTCCGTTTGTGCGAGTTGCAGAATCACCGAAGAGTAGTTGACCCTTCTGAAGGCTTGCATCAGTTGCTCGACATCGCCCCACACCTCGGAGTCGAATGCGCTGCCGCCGCCATCGAACACGCCGACGATGGTCCAGTCGCGCTGCGCAAATCGCAGCGACTGACCGAGTTCGGCACCGTCAAACTCGCGGTTGATGTTGCGACCGACCACCAACTCCGACGAGCCTGGCCGAAACATGCGGCCTTGTGCCAGCGTAACTTGCGGCCTGAGCACAATGCCCATCGGCGAAACCCCACGCGTGACGACGTTGGAACCCTTGGTCTGGCCGCTCTTGACCAACGAAATAAGCACCAACGACTCTTTGGATACCATCGCCTCGCCCGTTTGGCTGCGTGCGACTTGCGGCATCGCCGCAATCAGCCCGGCCTGATCGCGCGTGATGCCACTTTGAATTTCGGTTTCAGCGCCGGCGCGAATCGCCACGACATTGTTGAAGCTGCCGGTGCCGACCATGGTTTTCTTCAGTCCTGCGTCGAGCATTAGCACTGCCGCAAACACGAATACCACGAGACCCATTCCCGAGGCAGTGAGAATGGTCGTCAATTTGCGCGTCCACAGGTTGCGAAGAATGTAGGAGACTGGAATTTTCATGTTGGAAGGGTGAACGGCTAACCGACGTGACGCAAGCCGTCGACTATCTTGATGCGTGCGCTGCGCCAAGCAGGTACTAGCGCGGCAACGATGCCAACGACGAAGCCGCAAGCGATCTGCATCCAGATGGTGCTCGACGAAACGGCAAAGTTCGCAAATATCGCTCCCGCCGGGGAATTAGCGAAGCCCTGCGCCAATGGTGGCGTCAGCAATACGCCGATGCCCGCACCGAGCAGTGCGAGCACCATGGCTTCGCCCAGTATCAAAGACCCGACGTAAACAGGTGAGAAACCAAGCACCTTCAATGTTGCATATTCGGCGATGCGCTCTCTTGCCGTCATGGCCATGGTGTTGGCGACGACCGCCATGATAATGAAAATCACGACGAACGAAACGATGCGAATGGCCATGATAATGGCCTCAGATTGCGCCACAAAACCGAGCTGGAATGCTTTCTCAGTTTCGGTGAGGGTCTCGGCGAGCGAATTGTGGAATGTGCGGTCGATGGCGCGCGATACGTCCGCCGCGCGGCTGGGATCGCTGACCAGAATATTGAATATGCCAATCTGATCACCGCGTTTCGGGAAGCGCTTTTTGATCGCTTCGTTGACGTAGTCCCACTGCATGAAGAATTGGCGCGTCATGGTGGTGTCATCTTTGCCGTCGAAAATGGCGCGGATAGTAAATTGCCAGTTGCCGGAAAAAATGGTGCCGCGGATGGGCACGATGTCGCCGACCTTCCAGCCGAACTGATCGGCAAGTTTTCGCCCGACAACGGCACCTTGCCGGTCACGCTTGAACGACAGTAACTCCTCCGGCTTGATAATGAACTCCGGGTAGAGGTCGAAGTAGGTGTTGTGATCCACCGCAAATTGCGGAAAGAAATTGGAGGGCTCTTTATAAATTCCGCCAAACCACTGTGAGTAGCTGACTATCTTGACGCCATCGATGGAGCGCATTTGTTCGCGGTAGTAGATGGGCATCGTAAACACCAGCGAGATGGCGTTGCGGGTGATAAGCCTGGCACTGGACGCGGCGTTGGCGCCGGCAAACCAGGCGTCGACCACCGTTTGAAGCAGGCCGAAAGCAACAATGGCGACCACCAGTCCGGTGATGGTCAGTGATGTGCGCAACTTGGCACGAAACACATTCTTGAAGACGAGCTTCAGGTAATACACGGCGGTTCCGAAGCAGGTCCGGTCAGCGTCGATCCGATAATCACACGACGTCTCCCAGCAGTTCTCCTTTTTCCAGATGCAGCATGCGTTTAGCCGCCGCTGCGGCATGCGCATCGTGGGTGACGATGATGATGGTCTTGCCGAGTTTTTCGTTGAGCTCTTTGAGCATCGCCAACACGTCCGATGCCGACTGCTTATCAAGGTCGCCCGTTGGCTCATCACAAACGAGGATAGTCGGATCAGTGACGACGGCGCGCGCAATGGCGACGCGCTGCTGTTGCCCACCGGACAGTTCGTTCGGGTAGTAATCCATGCGGTCAGAGAGTCCGACCATATTGAGCGTCATTTCAACGCGCTCGCGGCGCTCGGCTTTGGATAGATCGGTCAATAACAGCGGCAGTTCAACGTTTTCGTAGGCGGTCAGCACCGGCATCAAGTTGTAGAACTGGAAAATGAACCCGATGTTCGAGGCGCGCCAATCGGCGAGTTCACCTTCGGACAATTTTGAAATATCCTCGCCGTCGATACGCAGACTGCCCGCAGTCTGCTTGTCGATGCCTGCAATCAAATTGAGCAGTGTTGTCTTGCCTGACCCAGACGGCCCCATCAGAGCGATGAAATCACCGCGCTCGATATTGAGCGTGATGTCGCGCAACACCGGAACGTCTTGGTCGCCACGGGTATACGTTTTGACGAGATTCTTGATCTCGACCAGCGGCGTGCTCATTGACATGCCTATTTTTTGACGATGGAGACTTCGCCGCCATCTTTTAGCTTGTCGGCGGGCTTCAGAGCGACGCGATCACCCGGCTTGACGCCGGAGACCTGAACCAAGTCGCCAAGCTTGTCACCCGGCGTCACCGGTGCCAGCCTGGCGATGTTCTTCTCGTCAATGACAAACACAACGTCCTTGCCGTCGCGTTTGACGACTGCGGTCGGCTGCACCGCCGTTACCGGTTTGCGCTCTGTAGCGCCCAGCGGTCGCTGCAAGAAAGCCACCCTGGCGCTCATGTCGGGTAGCACGCGCGGGTCTTTCTCGACAAATTCGATTTTGACCAGTACCGTCGCCTTGGAGCGATCGACGGTCGGCACGATGCGGCTGACGCGCCCGAGCAAACGCAGGTCCGGAAACGCATCGAGCTGAATTTCGACGGGCATATTGACGCTAATTTTCGACAGACTGTTTTCAGAAACATCGGCTTCGACTTCGAGCGTCGACATGTCGGCGATGTTGACCACTGCGCCCTTCGAATCGGCCGCCGAGGAAAATGGCGTGATGATGTCACCGACGTTGGCATTTTTGGTCAGGATGACGCCGTCAAACGGCGCTCGTATGATGGTTTGCTCGACGCCCACATCGGTCGCGCGCAGATTCGCTTCAGCCACGCCAATCTGACCGCGCAGCGCGGCAACGGCGGCCTGGGCGCGATCATGGCGCGCGATTGCCGTATCCAGCTGGGCGCCGGAGATGAAATTTTTCTTGGCAAGATCTTCGCTACGACGCAGATTGGCCTCCGCGTCGCGCAAATCCGCGAGGCCTTGCTCGAGGTTCGCTTTTGAAGCACGCAGGTTGGCCTTCGCTTGATCCTGGGTGGCGATGACATCGCGATTTTCGATGCGTGCCAACACTTGCCCGGCTTTCACCACCGAACCTTCTTGAACACCAAGATATTCGAGCTTGCCGGTGGCTTTGGTCGAGACGGCTGCCTTGCGAGACGCCGACACGCGTCCGGTTGCGTTCAAGGTGGTGATGGCCTGCGATGGGTAGGCAGCGGCAACGGTGCCAATTTCAACGCTTGTCGGGCGGCTACTGCCTGTGAAAAGCGCGAACGCGACCACGACGATCACGCCAACAGCGATGCCAAGCCACCATCGCCTACGGTTGCCTTTGCCTGCTGAAAACGCCTTGCGGGAGCGGTCAATCGATAATTTGGAAAGATCGTTGGTAGACACTTGTCGCCTCGCGCTGAGATTGATCACCCAATTATAGGAGATGGTGTTTGTCGCAGTCGAAGTGCCTGCGCTTAACCGCGCGAAACGCATCGCCAAACGCGGTTGCGCGTCGCCAGCGACCATTTACCGCGGCACCGGTGCCCTGCGTATACCAAGCGTTCCGTCGGGTTATAATGCGCGCCTACCTGAAGCCGGGATGGCGGAACTGGTAGACGCACTGGACTCAAAATCCAGCGGTGGCAACATCGTGCCGGTTCGATTCCGGCTCCCGGCACCAAACAAAACATACGGGCCTCGCGCCGGTATTTTTGTTTGTGCGGGAGTCTGGATGAGACCGGCACTCCGGTTCGACTAACCGAAGTCCGTGGGACTTCGGTTGGACGTTCGCCGCGTAAGCGGCCGAACGGTCTTTGGCCGCGTGCGGCCAAAGATTACACAATCGCTCTAGGCGATTGTGTAACATTCCGGCTCCCGGCACCAAACATACCGGCCTTGCACCGGTATTTGTGTTGGATGGCTCAAGAGCGAACCAATCAAATGAAGACTGCTGACTTCGACTATGACTTGCCCGACGCGCTGATCGCGCAACATCCGGCGCACGTACGCACGGCGAGCCGGATGCTGCACCTGGTCGGCAAGACTGGTCAATTGGAGGACCGCCAGTTCGTTGATCTGCCGACCCTGTTGCGGCCCGACGATTTGCTGGTGTTTAACGACACTAAAGTGATCAAAGCGCGGCTGCATGGGCACAAAGACACGGGTGGTGCCGTAGAAGTGCTCATCGAGCGCGTACTGCCGAGTGGAGAAGGCGCTGAACGTATCGCGCTGGCGCATCTGCGGGCGTCAAAATCGCCCAAGCCGGGTAGTGGCGTGGTGTTTGCCCAAGGGGAACGCGCGCGCGTGGTGCGCCGCGTCGATGATCTGTTTGAATTGCAGTTTGCGGGTGAGCATTCGGTATACGAAATACTCGAACGCATCGGCGAGGTGCCGCTGCCGCCCTACATCAGGCACCTGGCCGATACCGAAGATGAATCGCGCTACCAGACGGTCTATGCGAAGCATGCCGGCTCGGTCGCGGCACCCACGGCGGGCTTACATTTCGATGCGCCAATGTTGGCGAGGCTGGCGGAACAAGGCATTGAGCGCGCGTTCGTGACATTGCACATTGGTGCAGGCACGTTTCGGCCGGTTCGTGATGACGACATCGCCAAGCATGTGATGCACAGCGAGCGGTACGAGGTCCCGGTAGAAACGCTGGCGGCTGTCGCTAGGACGCGACAACGTGGTGGGCGGGTGATTGCCGTCGGCACGACCAGCTTGCGCACGCTGGAATCAGCGGCGCGCGATGGCGAGCTGGTTGCGGGCGCGAGTGAAACGGCGCTTTTCATCACGCCGGGCTACAAGTTTCGCGTGATCGACTGTTTACTGACAAATTTTCACTTGCCAAAATCAACGTTGTTGATGCTGGTCTCGGCGTTCGCTGGGCACGGCAACGCGATGTTCGCGTATCGACATGCAGTTGAAAACCGCTATCGCTTTTTCAGCTACGGCGACGCGATGTGGATCGAGCGCGCGTAATGGTGTCAGGCGGCGAGGTGCACGCGACTCTGTGCTGCCACGTGCTGCTTCAGGAACTCCATCTGATCGATGAGGATTCGACGATTCGCCAGAATCAGAAACTCGGCGCGATTCGGGACGTAGGGTGCATACAGCAGCTGCATGTTGGCTTCTTCGAGCAAGCGGTTGCCCTTGCGCTCGTTGCAGTTGCGGCATGTGGTCACCACGTTCATCCAACTGTCGTGGCCGCGACGCGAGTACGGAATGATGTGATCGCGCGTCAATTTGGAATGCGAAAACAGTCCGCCGCAGTAGGCGCATATGTGGCGATCTCGATGAAACAGCTCACGGTTGTTCAGCGGTGGGACTTGGTTGAAGCCCTTGATGGCCATCGCCTTGCCGCGGATGGCAATGATCGAGGCTGCCGTGACGGACGAGGTTTCGCCCGTGTCGCGCGATTTGCCGCCGTTGGCCGTGAATGCCTTTGAACCGGTTTCCCACGCGACACGTTGTTTGGCGTAGTACCAGACTGCGTGCTGCCACGTAATCCAGCGGCGCGGGATGCCGTTTTGATCCAGCGTCAAAATCAGCGGGAATCGTCTCGATTCGTCAGAAAAAATGGAAAACGCCGGTTCGTGCTGCTGCGCGAGCGGAACGGCAATGGCATGCAATCGCCGCTGTTGAGCGGTGTCGATTCGACGCGGTTGGCGTGGGGAATGCACTTTCTCTCCTTTGTCGATCCGCCATGAAACCAGGGATTGGCGGAAGTGAAGCAACGGGCGATAATCCCGGTAGACGTGCACATCGACTCATTCGTCGTATCGAAGTGGCACGCCCCCGGGCGAGAGACTAAAGCAAAAGCTCTGTTTTGAGAAGCCCCCCGGTACACCCCCAAACAATCCGAGGATCCAGTGGCATGAATTTAGATCGAGTCGATTCCGGTCGTGATGTACCCAACGACGTCAACGTGGTGATTGAAATTCCCATGAACGGCGACCCGATTAAGTACGAATTGGACAAGGCGACCGGCGCATTGTTCATTGATCGGTTCATGTCGACATCCATGCACTATCCGTGCAACTACGGCTACATCCCGCGCACGCTGTCCGACGACGGTGATCCCGTCGATGTGTTGGTCATCACGCCACATCCGCTGATCCCAGGTGTCGTGGTTCGCTGTCGTCCGTTGGGCATGCTGAAAATGACTGACGAAGCAGGGGGCGACGAGAAACTGCTCGCGGTACCTATCGACAAACTCACGCCCATTTACCGCGCGGTGCGCGGCGTAAAGGATCTTCCCGAAGTGCAGCTCAAGCAGATCGCTCACTTCTTTGCGCACTATAAAGACCTCGAGCCGAAGAAATGGGTCAAGATAGACCGTTGGGTGGGTGTGGCGGAAGCGAGGAAGGCGATCACGGATGGCATCAAGCGGTATAACGCCGCCCGGAAAAAGCCGCTTTTTTGAACGGCATCGTTAGCGAACCTCAGGTAAGCCGTCGAAATTGTGGGGATGCGATCAAGCGCGCGATTTGCGGTTATGATGTGCGCCGCAAGCGCTCGGACGGCAGGTCGCGTTCGGGGTCTGCGACACCCAAGCACGC
>JBCKPM010000067.1:0-9506 GCA_038901675.1 Usitatibacteraceae bacterium
GCCGCGAGCTTCATCCCGTTGTGACGCAACAGATGTTCGATTTCGGGTTTGCGGCCGCGAAACGCAATGAATGATTCCATCGCCGGGCGACTGCCCCCACGCGCCAACACTTCGCGGCGAAAGCGCGCGCCCGTTTCCGGGTTCAACAACCCCGTCTCTTCGAACGCGGCGTAGGCGTCAGCGGACAGCACTTCGGCCCATTTGTAACTGTAGTAACCGGCCGCATACCCGCCGCCGAAAACATGACCAAACGCGTGCGGCATGCGGTTGAAGTGCGGATACTTAACCACCGCAATCTGTTGTCGGATGCGATCGGCCAGCGCCAGAATGGAGTCGTGCGCGACGTCGAAGTCTGTGTGCGCGTGCATATCGAGCAATGAAAATTCGATCTGTCGCACGAATTGCATGCCGGCCTGAAAATTTTTGGCGGCGAGCATTTTGTCGAACAGTGCGCGCGGGAGAGGCTCACCGGTATCGACGTGCGCAGTCATGTGCTGCAAGACTTCCCACTCCCAGCAAAAGTTCTCCATGAATTGCGAGGGCAGTTCGACGGCGTCCCATTCCACGCCATTGATGCCAGACACACCGAGCTCGTCAACTTCGGTCAGCAACTGATGCAAGCCGTGTCCAAATTCGTGGAACAGCGTGATGACATCGTCGTGCGTGAATAGTGCTGGTTTGTATCCCACCGGGGCGGGAAAGTTGCACGTCATAAACGCCACCGGATGTTGTAACTTCCCGTGTGCCCTTCGGCGGTTGATTGCGTCGTCCATCCACGCCCCGCCGCGCTTGTTTTGGCGTGCGTAGAGGTCAAAGTAGAACTGGCCAATGAGATTCTGGTCGTGGTCGCGGACATCGAAAAAACGTACGTCCTGATGCCAAGTCTCCGTCGTCGAGTCTGAAATCCGAATGCCGTAAATCGACGCGACGACGCGAAACAGCCCAGCGATCACCCGCGCTTCCGGAAAATATTGCTTCACCTCGTTATCCGAAAACGCATAGCGCCGCTGACGCAATTTTTCCGACACAAAACTCACGTCCCAGGCATTCACCTCGGCCATATTGAGATGCTCGCGTGCAAACGCTTGCAGCTCGGCCCAATCGCGTTCGGCAAAGGGACGGGATTGAGCCGCGATCTCGTGCAAAAAGGCGAGGACATCAGCGGGCGTGTCGGCCATTTTTGCCACGAGCGAGACTTCGGCAAAGTTTTTGAATCCGAGCAACAGCGCCGATTCATGGCGCAGCTCGAGAATGCGTTTGATGATGGCGCTGTTATCCCACTCCGGCTTGGCACCGAGTTCGGAGGCGCGCGTCACGTAGGCGCGATATAGCGTCTCGCGCAACGGATGAAACGCCGCGTATTGCATCACCGGCATATAGGACGGCGCTTGCAACGTAAATTTCCAACCAGCCTGACCGTCTGCTTGCGCCAGTTCGCGCGCCACCTGTAGCACGTCGTCCGGTATTCCGGCGAGCGCTGACGCATCGACGACGATGTAACCGAAGGCGTTGGTCGCGTCGAGCACATTGTCATTGAATCTCGACATCAGTGTCGACAGTTCCTCCTGTATCACCTGAAAGCGCTGTTTTTTTTCTGCCGACAATTCGGCACCGCCCAAGCGAAAATCACGAATCTCGTTATCCAGAGAGCGTTGCTGTGCGGGCGTAAGTTCGTTTATTGGTGCGGTGTTCGAGGCAGAAACGCCTGAAGTCGCGCGTATTTGCTTGTATTTTGCAAACAGCGATTCATTCTGCGATAGCTGCGTCCAGAACTGCGTGACGGTCGGCAGCATGCCGTTGTACGCCTCACGTAACGCTGGCGAATTCACCACCGCATTTAGATGTCCGACCACGCCCCAGGCTCGACCTAGACGTTCCGTCGCGTCGTCAATCGGCGTCACCAGATCGTCCCAGCTCGGCGCAACATCCGCGCTTGCCGCGGTTGTGACGGCGCGTTCGGCGTCGGCAATCAATTCACCGATCGCTGGCGCGACCAGCTCAGGCGAAAACGATTGAAACTTTGGCAATCCGGAAAAATCGAGCAATGGGTTCATGATGGTTGGGGCAACGTAGGGTGCGCCTTGCGCACCATCGAAATCAAGCTCACTTAGTGGTGCGCACGGCGCACCCTACGCGGAATATACGATGCGGCCTGCGCAAATCGTGTGCACGACCTTGCCTTGCATTTCGCGCGCAAGATACGGCGTGTTCTTGCCCTGCGAGACCAGCGTGTCGCGCGTCACCGCCCAAAATGCGCGCGGATCGAAAATGCAAAGGTCAGCTGGCGCGCCGACTTTGAGGCGGCCTTGCGACTTGCCGAGCACATCTGCGGGGTGGGTGGTGATGCGCGCGAGCGCCTTTGGAATCGGCACTTGTGCCTGCTCGGCCCACTTGAGGGTCAGCGGCAACAACATTTCAAGCCCTGATGCACCGGCCGTTGCTTCGCCAAACGGCACATTTTTTTCATCGTCGTCGGTTGGCGTATGGTCGGAACAAATTGCATCGATGGTGCCGTCGACCACTCCCGCCGACAACGCGTCGCGATCCGCAGGCGCACGCAATGGCGGCGAAAAACGATAGTTGGAGTCAAAGTAGCCGATGTCTCGATCCGTGAGTAACAAGTGGTGGATGCCAACGTCGGCGGTCAACGGCAAGCCATCGGCTTTAGCGTGCCGCACTAGCGCAACGCCCGCCGCTGACGACAGTCGCGCCAAGTGCACGCGCGCGCCGGTGGCACGCATCAGCGTGGCGATGGTCGCGATGGCGACCGTCTCGGCGATCACCGGTATGCTCGCCAGCCCGAGTCGGGTCGCGACTTCGCCGTCGTGCGCAAACCCACCACGCGCCAGATGTGCATCTTCCGGACGCAACCAAATCGTGAAGCCATACGTCGCCGCGTATTGCATGGCGCGATACAACACGTTGGTATCGACAATGGCACGATCCGCTTGGAAAAAACCGATGCAACCGGCTTCGGCGAGTTCGACCATCTCGGATAACTTCTCCCCCTTGAGTCCCGCCGTCAGGGCTCCCAGCGGATAGATGCGCGCCTGGTTCAAGGTCCATCCGCGGCGTTTCAACATTTCCACCAGCCCGGGTTCATCGAGCACTGGCTCGGTGTCGGGTGGGCACACCAGCGAGGTCACGCCACCGGCGGATGCCGCCATCAATTCGGATTCGAGCGTGGCCTTGTGTTCAAAGCCCGGTTCGCGCAGACGCGCACTCAGATCCACCAATCCAGGCGCGACAATCTTGCCCGCGGCGTCGAGTATTTTTTCCGCCACATACCCGCTGGGTGCCGTGGCACCCACGCCGACAATCTTGTCTTCGTGGAGATAAATGTTGGCGCGCTCATCGCGGCCAGTCGCGGCATCGATCACGCGGCCATTGCGCACTTCGAGCTTCATGCGGCCACCCTTTTTTCCGTGGCTGTGGCCGAACCGGCATTGCCGCTGACCATCGACATCACCGCCATGCGCACCGCGATGCCGAACGTAACTTGCGGCAGGATCACGGCTTGCCGACCGTCGGCGATGGTCGATTCGATTTCGACGCCGCGATTCATCGGGCCCGGGTGCATCACAATCGCATCGGGCTTGGCGCGTGCAAGTTTCTCGGCGGTCAACCCGTAGCTTTTGAAGAATTCCTGCGCACTCGGCAGCAACGGGCCTTCCATACGCTCGTTTTGCAGCCGCAACATCATCACTACGTCGCACCCTTCGATGCCACGCAGCATGTCGTGGTGCACTGATACGCCCATGCGTTCGCACTCGGCCGGTATCAAGGTTTTGGGACCGATGACGCGAACATCGGCGCACCCGAGCGTGGTCAACGCGTGAATGCCGGAGCGTGCCACCCGCGAATGCAGAATGTCGCCGACAATGGCGACGCTCAGATTGTGAAACGACTTCTTGTAGTGCCGGATGGTGTACATATCCAGCAATCCTTGCGTTGGATGCGCGTGACGACCGTCACCGGCGTTAATGACTGCGACGTTGGGTCGGACTTGATTGACGTGCCGCGCGATCAAGTGCGCCGCGCCTGACTGAGAATGGCGAACGACAAACAAGTCAGCATCCATCGCGATCAGGTTATCGATAGTGTCAATCAGCGATTCACCTTTGGATGCGGATGATGCATTGATGTTGAGGTTGATTACGTCTGCCGACAAGCGTTTGGCGGCAATTTCGAAGGTGGTGCGCGTGCGCGTTGAGTTTTCAAAAAACAGATTGAATACCGACTTGCCGCGCAGCAGCGGTATCTTTTTCACTTCGCGGTCGCCGACCGACACAAACTGGTCGGCAGCATCCAGAATGTTTTCGATGATTGCCTTCGGCAGCCCTTCCGTGGTGAGCAAGTGCCTGAGCTTTTTGTCCGGCGTCAACTGGAGGTTGTTGGTCAGCATCAAATCACACCTTGCCTATGCGCCTTCACGAATTTCAAATCTCAATGCGTCACCCGCATTTGAGAGTTCCAGCCGTTGTCCGGCATCCAGCGGCATCACCATTGCGACGTAGTCCGCTTGCACTGGTAGCTCGCGCCCGCCGCGATCGACCAACACTGCAAGTTTGACGCTTGCTGGTCTGCCGAAATCGAACAATTCATTGAGGGCGGCGCGGATCGTGCGTCCCGATTGCAATACGTCATCCACCAGCAAGATGTCTCGGCCGTCAACATCAAACCCTATGTCGGTCGATTTTCTCTGTGGATGCAAACCGCGACGCGTGAAATCGTCGCGATGTAAGGTGACGGCCAACTTGCCCACCAGCGTTACACCCAGTTTGGCCACCAGCCGCTCAGCCACCCACACGCCACCGGTGTGAATGCCGACAATGGCAGTGTCGGCATTGACGCTACCGATTTTCTCCGCGAGGACACTAATCAATTGTTCGGCGTCAAGCTGCATGCGGCGGCGCCTGCGTGGTTGCGTGGTCATTCATCCACGACTGCAAAATCACCGCCGCAGCGACGGCATCGAGCTTATCTTTTTGCTCTCGACCGGTGACGCCTTGCTCAATGAGCGTACGCGCGGCCTCCATCGAACTCAAGGTTTCGTCGACGTAGACGACTGTACGCTGGAAGTTCTCTTGCAAGCGATTGCCGAATTTTTTTGCCAGGTGGGCGATTGGGTGCGCTGTATCGTCAGCGTAGCGCGGCTGTCCAATGACAAACAGCGAAGGCTGCCATTCATGCACCAGCTTGCCCACTGCCGCTAAACGGTCGGCATTCGTTTGCGCGTGAATCGTGGTTAGCGGCGTCGCCACGCCGATGGCAACATTGCCGGTCGCCACACCGATGCGCTGCTCGCCAAAATCAAAGCCCATCACCGTCGCGTGCGACGGTAACGCTGAGGGCGGCGCGCCCATCAGGCGTGCCCTACCGTATTGGACAACATCGCCGGATGCACGCCAAGTTTGCTCATCGCCGCCAACAGCTTGTCTTCGTCGGGAAGATCAAAAATGAGTCGCTCATCCGCCTCCACCGTCAACCAGCCGTTGCGCTTGATTTCGTCTTCGAGTTGGCCCGGTGACCAGCCCGCGCATCCCAGTGTCACCAGCACGCGGCTCGGCCCCTCGCCCTTGGCAAGTGCCTCAAGAATGTCTTTGGACGTGGTCATGCCAATGTCATCGCCAATTTTCAGCGTCGAATTCCAGTTGCCCAGCGGTTGGTGCAGCACAAAGCCGCATTCAAGGTTCACTGGGCCGCCGAAGTGCACGGCATCGAAACGCAGCGCATCATCTTCGAGCGTGATATTGACTTGTTCGAACAGATGGCCGAGCGTGACATCGATGGGTTTATTGATCACCAATCCGATGGCACCGCTCTCGGAGTGCTCACAGATGTAGGTCAGTGTTTTGGAAAAATGCGGGTCGGCCATGCCGGGCATGGCGATCAAAACGTGATTGGTGAGATTGATGGAATCCATCAGGGGCAAATTTTACGTCAAAGCCATCCTTCTGACCAGCGTTTTGATGTGATATTCCCTATGAAAACCAATGTGAGAAACGTCTGGTGCGTTGGAACAAGGCACAACCCCGCATCAATCCGGCTTTCCTTGTAGCATCAGCATTACATCGTCAATCCCTTGAGGCCGCCATGGCAGCACCCAATTCGAGCAGTGAGATCCAAAACATGGCGCTGTTCTGCGACTTTGAGAACGTCGCGCTCGGCGTTCGCGATGCGAAGTACGCCGAATTTGATATCCGCAAAGTGCTCGAACGCCTGTTGGTCAAGGGCGACATCGTGGTCAAGAAAGCCTATTGCGATTGGGAGCGTTACAAGGATTTCAAAAAAAGCATGCACGAAGCGGCGTTTGAATTAATAGAAATTCCGCACGTGCGCCAATCGGGCAAGAATTCGGCCGACATTCGCATGGTGGTCGACGCGCTCGATCTTTGCTACACCAAGGCACACGTGGATGCGTTTGTCATCATCAGTGGCGATTCTGATTTTTCGCCGCTGGTCAGCAAGCTGCGCGAAAACAACAAGACGGTCATTGGTGTCGGTGTGCGCAGCTCGACGTCGGATTTGTTGGTTAGCAATTGCGATGAATTTATTTTTTACGACGACCTCGTCAAGGCCGAAGAAGCGCGCAAAAAAGCCAGCGCCAAGAAAGTCGGCGAGGCGAATGCGAAAAAACAGCAGGCGAAAAAATCGAACGACAAGAAGTCGGCGGCGGACGAGCCTTCGGCGCAGGATTCATCGGACGATGCGCGACGTGTCGAGGCCATCGAGCTAGTGGTCGATACGGTCGAGGCGTTGATGAGCGAAAAAGATCTTGATGCCGTGCACGCTTCGAACGTGAAAATTGCGCTTAAACGTCGCCGCCCGGATTTCATTGAGTCTGCTTACGGTTACAAAGCGTTCGGCAAAATTCTGGAGGACGCCGAAAAACGCGGGCTGCTGGAGATTCACCGTCAGGGGCAAGCCGTGACGGTATGCTTGCCGCGCACGCAATAGCGGAATCGGCACCAAACACTAATCAGGGAGCGTGTTTTGGAGCATTTTTGCTCGAAACGCCGCACCCCTATTGGCGTTTCATTTTCGCGCCAAGAGTCGTGGAACGATGACCATGGCCAGCAGTAACGCCACCAGTTGCGCGGCGATGAACCCCGGCGCGTCCGCCCAACGAATACCGGCAAATGATTCGGTCGCGGCGCGTGCCAGCGTCACCGCCGGATTCGCGAACGAGGTGGACGCCGTGAACCAGTATGCCGCTGTAATGTAGGCACCCACCGCGTACGGCAGCGCAGGTTTTTGGTGCTTGGCGACACTCGCGATCACCAGCAACAACCCAAACGTCGCCACAAATTCAGAAAACACTTGCGAGCCACCACTGCGCACCTTGGTCGAGGCTTGCAAGATGTCAACCGCAAACATCGCGTGTGCGGCGAACACACCGGCAAACGCGCCAACGATTTGCGAGCCGACATACGCTGGCACATCGCGCCACGCCACGCCACCGGAGGCGGCTTCCATCAAGGTCACGACCGGATTGAAGTGCGCCGAGACCGGGCCGAAGGTGAGAATCAACGCGATCAAACCCGTGCCGGTTGCGAGCGCATTGGCGAGGAGAGCGACCGCCACATTGCCCCCGGACAAGCGCTCGGCCATGATGCCCGAGCCGACCACGATGGCGAGCAAGAATGCCGTACCGATGCCCTCGGCCGCCAAGCGTTGCGTGAGTGACGATGGCATCAGTACGCCGTTCCTGACATTGCGTCGGCGTCGCGGTGAATGCGCTGCAACGCCTCCGTGAGCGCAGCATGATTTAGTTTTTCGACGGGCAAGGCGACCAGCAATTCAATGTGACGCTTGATCGCGGCAAAACTTGCCGCAAACGCGGCGCGTTTTTCAGCCTCGCTGCCTGCGGCGTCCGATGGATCGGCGAATCCCCAGTGCGCCGTCGCTGGATGTCCTAGCCACACTGGGCAGGTTTCCCCCGCGGCGGCGTCACACACGGTAATGATGATGTGCATGTGCGGCGCGCCAAGATTGGCGAACTCGTCCCACGATTTACTGCGGAAGGCAGCTGGAGAAATCCCGAGTTTGGCGACCTGTTCCAACGCCAATGGATTCGGTGATGACTTCGGGTCGCTGCCGGCGCTGAAGGCGTTGAACTTGGCGGCGCCCAGTTTGGTGAGCAGCGCCTCGGCCATCACCGAGCGCGCCGAATTGTGCGTGCAAAGAAATAGCACGTTGTATCGAGAAGGGATGGTCATAGCCAAATATTAGTGCGCCAAGATGACGGCGGCGTGAATTTGCGCCGTGAATTTGCTCGATTTTCCGCGATTTACCCATAGCGTGCATAAATGTCGCATCCCGTCGCTGCGGGTCAGCGTATGCTTGCAGCCCTCAACAACTTGATTTGACTGAACACAAAATGACCTCTAACGTCCTCGCCAGTTGCGCTGCACTCATCACCGCCATCGCGATATCGCTGCCTGGGTTTGCGCTCGCGCAACAGCCGCTCGAGTTCGGCGTCGGTTTGTTTCAGCCGGACAAAGAGAAAAACGACGCGACCTATCAACCGCTCGCCGATTACCTAGCCAAAAAACTCGGCCGCGCAGTCAAGTTGCGAACGGTCGACACGTGGGAGGGATTGGCGAAATCACTCGCCTCGGGTGAGACTGATTTGGCGCTGATGGGGCCGTGGGGTTATGTGTTGGCCAATCACCATGCCGGTGCAGAAGTGGTCTCGACGATTCTCTATCAAGGCCGACCGGAGTATTTCGCCATCATGGTGACCCACCCCAAGAGCGGCATCAACAGCATCGACGATCTAAAGGGCAAGACCTTCGCGTTTAGCGATAAAGGCTCAACCTCGGGCTATCTGATTCCGTCGCACGAATTTTTCAAACGCGGCATCGACCCGGAGAAATTTTTTTCGAAAGTCATCCACACCAAACATCAGGCGATTCAAGCGCAAGTCACGCGTGGTGAGCTTGACGCGGGTGCCGACTTCAACCGCAATCGCGACACGATGATCGAACAAGGCTTCATCAAGGCGGCCGACTCGAAAATTTTCTGGACTTCGGCAGCGCTACCCAACGATGCCTTTGCCGTCTCAAACGCACTGGCGCGCGACAAAATATTTACCGCCAAGCTGGCCGCCGCGCTCGCTGACATCGGCACCCTGCTCAAAGCGCAACCCAATTTGTTGCCAAACAATTACACTGGCTTCGTGAGTAAGGACAACAAGTACTACGCCCCCATCAAGGACGCCGCGCTGGCGATGGGCTGGCTGCAGCCCAAGAAGTAGTGGGGGTGACTGCTAATGCACGCTAATGACGGCGTCAAGTCGTTGGTCACGGTCGAGGCGATGCCGGACTCGCGCACGGCGCCGACAGCCGAGCGGCGCCAAGCGACATTCACCTTGCGCCGTACGGCGCTATGGGGCACGGTGTACGCCCTGCTGATTGTCGCGTGCGTCGCCAGTTTGATTCATGCGGGCGATTTTTCGCTCGGCCGCAAGCCATGGCAGAACTTGATGACGACCGCGCAGG
>JBCKPM010000068.1:0-9206 GCA_038901675.1 Usitatibacteraceae bacterium
CCCAACCCCCATCAGCCCGTCGTTCCCGCCCCCGATTTAAACATTCGAGGGCAGGCTGCGGCGGGAATCCACGTTCCGAATGCCTATCGCTATTCACTATCTCTGCACGTTGACATTGGAGCTGTAATGGCGTCATAATAAATCCGATTTGCGGATTAACGGAGGCATTATGGCGCTGAATCTTTCTATAAAGAATGTTCCGGAGGCGCTGGCGGAGAAGCTGCGCGTTCGTGCGGAGGCCAACCATCGATCATTGCAAGGCGAGCTCATGGCATTGATCGAATCGTCTGTTCGGAACGATGAGACAGGGGCGGACACCAATCGGCCAGCGACTCAGCAAAATAACAACATATTGCAGGCAAAGCGGATTGACGAACCCCGTCCCGACGCAGCACCCAAACTGACGCTGCGCGATATCGCCGCACGTATGCGTAGCCGGTTCCCTGCGCCAGTGGCTCCGCCACCCGGCATGTCGGCTGTCGAGTTGGTTCGGCAAATGCGCGATGGGCGCGACGGCAGCCAATGGCGCGATGCGGGCCATCATGACAAGGGCTACTAGCCAATGCCGCGTTTGATCGTTGCGGAGCCGCCCGGTGCCTACCATGCGAGGCCGCCGTTAGTTGTCGATAGCTCGCTGGTGATTGCGTTTTTGTTCCACGAAGAAAACGCATACGAGGCGGAAATGCGCATGGACGGTCGGGCGCTGCACGCGCCGCATTTGATCGATCTCGAAGTCGCCAACGCCTGTCGCAATCGCATTCGCAGCAAGCTCGTGACGCTCGAGGCGGCACGCGATTCGCTCGACGATTTTTTGCAGCTCGACGTCGAGCGCCATGACATTGATGTTCGCGCCACGTTTGATCTGGCGTCACGCTATGGCCTTACCGCCTATGACGCGAGCTATCTGTGGCTGGCACATCAACTTGCAGCACCGCTCGCAACGTTTGATGAAGCGCTGGGCGAGGCGGCAACAAAGTATTTTTCGGCGCAATCGGCATGACCCCGTGCGAGAAATTTCTAACGCTACTTGAGAATGACATCCTTCGCTTGCACGACGCCGCGCGTGATTTCGGCAGCTACCGCATCCTCAATTGCTGCGCCGAATGTTGAGCACGCTTTCCAATTCAAAATTCGTGCTTGATCAGACCTTCCTTAAATCAACACCTTTGCGGAACGAGCGCTGCCTGTTTTCATTCCCGCCACCCGATTCAAGCATCCAAGGGCTAACGCTTGCCAACGACCATGCGTCGCATTTATAATCTGGTTAATAATTTCTGGTCTTATTTAATCTATGGAAAAAATTAATCTTTTTGATGCAAAGGCATCCTTGTCCTCACTGGTGACGCGTGCGATGGCTGGCGAGGAGATCGTCATCGCCAAGCACGGAAAGCCAATGGTCAAATTAGTGCCGGTCCAGCCCAAGCCGCGCGTACCGGGCAGCGCCGCAGGGCTGGTAAAAACGGCAGCTGATTTCGCCGAGACCCCGGCGCTATTTAAGGACTACCGCTGATGGCGGTGCAGCTCGAATCAGCGGAACGCGTCCTGCTGGACACACAGGCATTCCTCTGGTGGGTCGGTGGCGAAAAATCGCTTCCTGCACGAGCCTGGCGCCTGATCTCGGATGAGACGACCACGGTCTTTTTCAGCTTGGCGAGCGTCTGGGAAATGTCGATCAAGTCCGGTCTGGGAAAGCTCGCGCTGCCGGCGCCCGCTACAGATTTCGCCAAGAAGCAATGCCGGCTCAATCGCTTTCAACTTTTGCCCATTTCCGTTGATGCAGTGGGGCTGGTGGAGAAACTGCCTCATCTTCATGGCGATCCGTTTGACCGCTTGTTGGCGGCCGAGTGCATCACGCTGGGGATGCCAATTATTTCCTCGGACGCCGTTTTCGGAAGATACAAAGTCGACCGAATTTGGAAATGAACTAGGGAGGGTCTGATTAAGTCGCTTCGGTTCAGCTTGCGTTGAGATTGAGGTAGCTACTAGACGTGCGACGAAGGTGCGTTGCGGGGCTACCGCACGAGGAGCACAACAACGTAGATGCCTCAATATCGGCGCTAGATGGATTGAATGGACTTGCTCAGACCTTCCCTAGCAGTTTGTTGAAATTCGAATGTTTCGACTGCACAAATTTTCGTCGGCCTCATAGGAAGCGCTACAAGCGATTATTTTGGAGTGGCCCATCTTTTCTCATCCAGGAAAAGTACGATTTTCACTGAAATAAATCGAATTTCAACAAACTGCTAGGGTGGTTGAAGGACAAGGGTGGGCGTTTGGCGCAGCGAACTGCTTTGCTCCGCCGAGGTCGAGCGCCAAAGATCCAACAATTGCGGCAAAATGGTCTTCGGAGCCCAATATGCGATTGACAGATGAGCAAGCACGATCTATCCGTGCTCTTGCGGTGCAAGTCGCAGGCAGCAATGCCCGCGTGCGGGTGTTCGGTTCGCGTTTGGATGATGCCGGGCGCGGGGGAGACATCGACCTCGTGCTTGAAGTGCCAGAGCCCATGGAAAATCCCGCACTGATCGCGGCGCACTTTGCCGCCAAGGTGATGCGGGTAATGAACGGCCGCAAAGTGGATGTGCTGCTAAGCGCACCTAACCTTGAGCGGTTTGCGATTCACGACCTCGCCTTCGCAGAGGGACAGCTGTTATGAGCCAGCTTGCAAAGACCAACCAACGCCTCCAGTTTCTCGTGCGCGTGACTCGCAAAGAATGCCTACACTTGAGCAGCACCGTGGCACGGCTCTTTAGTGAGCCCTTTACGGTTGCCCGCGCGCGGCAGCTCGATGTCGATGCCGATTTGTCCGAGCGGGTAGAAGCCTTTGTCGGGCGGTTTAGTCGGCTGCAAGATACCGTCGGGGACAAAATGCTGCCAGCGTTACTTGCCGCGCTGGGTGAACAACCGGGTGCCGTTATCGATAATCTGGATAAAGCCGAGCGCCTGCAACTGATTGCATCAGCCGATCAGTGGATCGCAATGCGCCAGCTCAGAAATCTGATGGTTCATGAATACGTTGAGGATCTGACCATTCTCACAAGTGCGCTCGAGTCTGGGCACACGTTTGTGCCTGCCCTCATTGCCGCCGCCGAAAACCTGATCGCTGAAATCGAGCGCCGCGGCTGGGCCTAGTCGTCGGCGACTGAGACGACATTTCGTTGGCCGTTCCCGCGCGCAGTCGCGTTTTGGGAGCCGGGATGCAGCAGGCTTGGCAGAGTTGCCGAGTTGCGCAAAGCGCTCGCGGCGGTGTTGCCCTCCTCACGTTGATGCGATATCATCACCGCATCAATTCATCACGCTAACCTTGTTGGCAGGCCGTTCCATGCGAACCACCCTTGATATCGACGATGATCTCGTCGCCGCGCTCAAACAGATTGCCGTTCGAAACAAGACCTCGGCAGGCCGCGCTGCGTCAGCGCTGCTCCGTGAAGCGTTGACCGGCAAGCCATCTGCAATCGCTTCAAAGAAAACATCTGCCGGGTTTTTGCCCCTGCCGCGAGGTGGCAAGGTCGTCACAGACGATGACGTCAATCGTCTTCGCGACCAAATCGGTGTTTGACCTTGCGCGCGCTACTCGATGTCAACGTGCTGATCGCGTTGCTTGACGCTCAGCATATGCACCACCAACTCGCCACACGGTGGCTGTCTGCCCACTTGGAAGATGGGTGGGCGTCTTGCCCGCTTACCCAAAACGGTTGTATCCGTGTCATGTCCCAGGCGGGGTACCCCAATCCGCAGAATGCGGCGGTCGTCGCGGAATACCTGTCCGCTGCGGCAAATGGCACCGCGCACGAATTCTGGCCAGACGACGTTAGCTTACTCGCGCATGGTCTCGTCGATTGGTCCCGCATCACAGGCTCGAAGCAAGTCACGGACGTCTACCTGTTGGCGCTGGCGCACCACCACGACGGTCGGTTCGTCACCTTCAATCAATACATCCCGACTAAAGCACTCAAACGCGTGTCCGCGCGTTCGCTGCTCGTTCTGAACTGATCTTTCAGAAATTTGAATCTTCATCACTGGCAGCGCGACTTACTTTTTCTTCGTGGCTCCTCGTGCAGCAACGGCACCGGATTTAGTTCTCGCCCCCTCACGCGCGCGCTACTGCCGAGCTTACCAAGTAGGCGGAACGATCCATCTGCGCCGTTTTGGCTACTCGGTCGATGATCGCCAAGTCGCTGCGTTTGGCCGTGATGTTGATACGCACCGTGGCGTCGTTCATAAAACTGAGATCAACCGGTGTCAGAGGTCCCGGGTCGGCAGTGGGGCGCGTCTCATGCCATTTTGTATATACTCTCCGTATATATTATTGCAGGAGCCTACCATGCGCATGGCCAAAGTATTCAAAAGTGGCAACTCACAAGCGGTACGTCTGCCGAAAGAGTTTCAGCTAAACGTTTCGGAGGTTGAAATTTCTCGAAAAGGTGATGCCATCATCCTGCGCCCCGCCAAGCGCACCTTTGCGGATGTGATCGCCCTTCTACAAACCTTGCCCGATGACTTCATGGCAGACGGGCGCGACCTCTCCCCTGCGCAAGAACGTGAGAGCTTCTGATGCCGTATTTGCTCGACACCAACATCTGTATTTACTTCGCGAACGGTCGGCACCCACAGGTGACTCATCGAATCGAATCGATCCCGTTTGACCAGATTAATGTATCGGTGATTACCTACGGCGAGCTGCTATATGGCGCAGCCAAGAGTGATCAACCCGGAGTGAACCAGGTCGTCATCGAAAAGTTAATGGCCAATTTTTTGCCGCCCCGACCGCTACCGCTTGCCGCTGCGGCCAAATACGGCGAAGCAAAGGCTCAATTGCGCGCCAAGGGTCAGATCATCAGTGATAACGATCTCTGGATCGCGGCACATGCACTGTCCGAAGGGCTCACGCTCGTCACGAACAATGTTCGTGAATTCAAACGCGTCAAGGGCCTGAAGATTGAAAACTGGGCAAAGTAGTTCATGAAAATTCTCGTCACCGGCACCGCCGGCTTTATCGGTCACGCGCTCTGCCTGCGCCTGCTTGATCGCGGCGATATCGTCATCGGCGTCGATAACCTCAACGACTATTACGACGTTTCGCTCAAGCGCGCGCGCCTTGCGCAACTGACCACGCACGAAAACTTCTTGTTCGTGCAAGCCGATATTGCAAATCAAGCGCCTGTGATGAATGTGTTCAGCCGCGAGCCGTTCGACGCCGTCGTCAACCTTGCCGCGCAAGTCGGCGTGCGACATTCGCTGACCAATCCGCACGCCTATGTCGAGGCCAACTTGCGTGGCTTTGTGAATATCCTCGAAGGTTGCCGTCAACAACCACCGGGGCATTTAGTGTTCGCCTCAACCAGTTCAGTCTATGGGTTGAATAGCACGCTGCCGTTTGATGAATCACAATCGACGGATCATCCGGTGTCGCTTTACGCAGCAACCAAGAAAGCCAATGAGTTGATGGCGCACAGTTACGCGCACTTGTTTGGCATTGCCTGTACGGGGTTGCGTTTTTTTACCGTCTACGGCCCGTGGGGTCGGCCCGATATGGCGCTGTTCAAATTCACCAGAGCAATTCTCGCCGGCGAGACGATTCAGGTGTTCAATCACGGCCAGATGGTGCGCGATTTCACCTATATAGACGATATCGTGGAAGGTGTCATGCGTGTGGTCGATCTGCCCGCGCAGGCGAATGCAGCGTGGTCGGCCGCCAAGCCTGCTCCCGACAGCAGCAGCGCGCCGTATCGAATTTTTAATATCGGCAACAGCGCGCCGGTGGAGTTGATGCGCTACATCCGCGCCATCGAGGCGGCGACCGGCAAACAGGCAAAGCTTGACATGCTGCCGATGCAGCCGGGCGACGTACCCGCCACGTCCGCCGAT
Organism: Usitatibacteraceae bacterium; assembly: GCA_038901675.1. Classification (GTDB taxonomy): domain Bacteria; phylum Pseudomonadota; class Gammaproteobacteria; order Burkholderiales; family Usitatibacteraceae; genus UKL13-2. The sequence continues at coordinate 5,869 of JBCKPM010000068.1, forward strand.
GTAAGCCGTTTGCACGCCGCGACGGGATTCAAGCCACACACAAATGTCGAAGACGGTGTGGCCAAGTTCGTTGCGTGGTATCGCGAGTACTACGGCACCTAGGGCGAGAGGTTTCGCGTCCCCCGATCCGGGAGCCTCTGACTTTCGCCGTTTAACCCCATGAACAGACGCCTGGGCGGTGCAAACCGATAAAGTAACGTAGCGTCGCGACGCCGAGGTCAACCGCCGTAAACCGAACTGAGGGCTGCACGTTAGACTGGTACTGGAGCGGTGCATCGATCATCACCGACGCTGCGGTTCGAGCGCTCTAGCAAGACCACTCACTTACCCAGAGGACATCCAATGAAACAACTGCTCAACACTCAAAAATTGCTCGCCGCGTTAGCCACCGGCGCAGCACTTGCCTTGGCAGCGCCTGCTCTGGTGAGTGCACAGACCCCTGCTGCTCCAGCAGCCGCACCAGCGACGGCTGCGCCAGCAGCACCGACCGCGGCTCCGGCAAAGGCGGCACCTGCCGCCGCTCCTGCCAAAGCAGAGGCACCGGCAAAAGTCGAAAAAGCCAGCGCGGATAAACCGAAAAAAGCGGCAAAGAAGAAAAAGGCTAAAGCCAAGAAAGACGGCGCACCGGCAGCGAAAAAAGACGCTGCACCCGCTGCCAAGAAAGACGCCGCGCCCTCCGCCGCACCAACCAAGTAGCCCCTCAGCCGTTACACGTCGTCGCAGAAACGACTTGCTGCAAAAAAAGAGAGCGCCTTCGGGCGCTCTCTTTTTTCGTTTTGCATGTGCCGTTGCGTGACCGCTCGAACGGTGATTTCAGAGGTCCCGGGTCAAGCCCGGGATGACGTTGTTTGGAGGGACGACTTGCCACTGCCGATGGCACCTTCCACCAGAGGTCCCGGGTCAAGCCCGGGATGACGTTGTTTGGGTGTCCCCGCGTGCGCCGAGCCGGACCCGGAATTCAATGCCATTGAGTTGACATCCCGGGCTACGCTTGCCCCCGACTGGATCGGGGAATCCGGGATCTCTAATCTGGATTCAACGCGCTACTTCAACGCCTTGAATCGCACGCGCTTCGGTCTTGATGCTTCTTCGCCCAAGCGACGTTTTTTGTCGGCTTCGTATTCGTTGTAGTTGCCGTTGTAGAACACCCACTGCGAGTCGCCTTCGCACGCCAGAATGTGCGTCGCCAGCCGATCGAGCAACCACCGATCATGCGAGATGACCATGATGGTGCCGGCAAATTCCTGCAATGCATCTTCGAGTGCGCGCAACGTTTCGACGTCCAGATCGTTGGACGGCTCATCGAGCATCAGCACATTGCCGCCTTTGAGTAGCGTGATCGCCAGATGCAGACGACCGCGTTCGCCGCCCGACAGTTTGCCCACCAGTTTTTGCTGATCGCCACCTTTGAAGTTGAAGCGCCCGATGTAGGCACGTGACTGCATTTCGAATTTGCCCACTTGCAAAATGTCCGAGCCACCGGAAATTGCTTCCCACACGGTTTTGTCGCCTTCAAGCGCATCGCGCGACTGGTCGACAAACGCCAGATTTACGGTGGGACCAACTTTAATTTCGCCAGAATCGGGTTTTTCCGTGCCACGAATCAGTTTGAACAGCGTCGATTTGCCCGCGCCGTTGGGCCCAATCACACCGACGATGGCACCGGGTGGGATTTTCATCGACAAATTGTCGATCAATACGCGATCCCCAAACGACTTGGTGACGTTGGTGAATTCGATCACCTCGTTACCGAGCCGTTCAGCCACCGGAATAAAAATCTCGTTGGTTTCATTGCGACGCTGATATTCGTAGCTCGACAATTCTTCGAAGCGCGTCATGCGTGCCTTCGATTTGGCTTGACGGCCTTTTGGATTCTGCCGCACCCAGTCAAGTTCTTTTTTCAGGTTGCGCTGTCTGGCCGATTCGGACGATTCTTCTTTTTGCAGCCGATCGGTTTTTTGCTCCAGCCAACTCGTGTAGTTGCCCTTCCACGGAATGCCCGATCCACGATCAAGCTCAAGAATCCATTCCGCTGCGTTATCGAGAAAGTAGCGATCGTGGGTGACAGCCACTACCGTGCCCGGAAAGCGCGCCAAAAATTGCTCCAACCAATCGACACTCTCGGCGTCCAGATGGTTGGTCGGCTCGTCAAGCAACAGCATGTCGGGCTTGGACAGCAACAATTGGCACAGCGCGACGCGGCGTTTTTCGCCGCCGGAAAGCGTACCAACCACGGCGTCCCACGGCGGAATCCGCAACGCGTCAGCGGCGATTTCCATTTGCGCGTCCGACGAATCGCCGTCACCTGCAGCGATGATGGCTTCGAGTTTGGCCTGTTCCTCGGCGAGCGCGTCAAAATCCGCGCCCTCTTCGGCATAGGCGGCATACACCTCATCCAATCGTTTCTTGGCCGCCAACACGCCACCGAGACCCGCCTCGACCGCCTGCCGCACCGTGAGCGAAGCATCCATCAACGGCTCTTGCATCAGGTAACCGATTTTGATGCCCGGCATCGGTACCGCTTCGCCTTCGATTTCTTTATCGACACCGGCCATAATTTTGAGCAAGGTGGATTTGCCCGAGCCGTTCAATCCCAGTACACCAATTTTGGTGCCGGGAAAAAACGACAGCGAAATGTCCTTGAGGATTTGGCGCTTCGGCGGAACGATTTTGCCGACGCGATTCATGGTGTAGACGTACTGTGCCATTTGCTGCTTTCAATCAATGATTTCAAAGAGGCGCTATTTTGCCAGTCGCAGCGCTGCCGCGCCGATGCGTGAGCGCAAATGCGGCCAATTATTAAGCTGGTTTGCTAAATTCAAAGTCACGCGGTGGCGCGGCTTTTGGAAGCAATTTGGCTCGAAACGCCCGTCTACTGGCGTGTTTCATCGCTGCGCTGTCAGCTGCGATTCTTGTCTAATATCTGAAGCAATATGAAAGCGCACGATCACAACCCGCCGCACAAACGCCCACCGTTGACGGTGGACGAGCAACTCGCGACACTCGAAATTGAATGCAGGGCACGCATCGTCAAGGTGCGACACGCGGGGCGCATGCGCAATGTGGTGCAGCTCAGCGCGCTCAACATGCGCGGCGATGCGTTGGCGCGCCAGTCCGAGATTCGTGGCTTGAAGCAACTGCAGTTCGCGTGCGAATCGAGGATGCGCGAACTGGTGGCTTCACACATACTCGAATTGCGCAGCATGCGTGACCTGCAGCTACTGATTCAAACACGCAGCCATTTTCAGCATCGAGAATGGTCCCACCTCAAGGGATCCTACCCGTTGTTGTTCCGCGAAGCCGACAATGAAGCCGAGCGCATTGAGCGCCGAGTCGAA